>JBELME010000053.1:0-18489 GCA_042096095.1 Enterovibrio sp. | reverse complement strand
TAGTGATTGTACTCACTTAACTCAGTGTCCAAAACTTCTGGTGCGGATCAGTCGATGATGGTGGCGTCAGTCAGTACGGTGGAGAAAAAGTGTTCTTGCTTACCTTCTACTGAGGTGCGATACCAATTTAAGGTAATAGTTGGCAGCATTTCGCCTGACGCGAGAGAGTTGTACATCAAGGGAACCGCTTTATTGAGGGCGACAGTGAACTTGAAGGGTTTATGCACCCGTTGCCCGGATGGCTGACCACTTTGAGGGTCGGTGGGAACGGTGACTATGTGGTCAAATGCTTGGACGAGCATTTCGTCTTCATGGCCTTCTACATAGATGTTACCCACCGAATCTGCCGTAAAAGCGCCCGCGGTGATGTTGCCCTGTGTTTTGCCTTCAATTGAGATATAGCATGGAGTTGGCATGGCGTTGTCCTTGTCTATGAATGATCGCTGTTCAATTATTGAGCAGCATAAAAGATGTCAACTGTATCTATAAATTAATACAGTTAGTTGGGGGGGTTGAACGCTTCTGGTTGAGCAACTTTTTGCTCAAAGGTTGGCGATAATTTGCTTAGCGGGCGAGTTTTGTCCTGCTCAGAACAGGGACGTATCACTAATATCGTTTAACGTTAAACGATGTCGAGAGGTTATCGATAAAGTGAGTGAGGCTAGCACAAAGGATGACTGATTAACGATATGAGTTGGTGAGGGAGCAAGCGCGGGAGTCTCGCTCTCTTATTTACTCCTCTGTATCTGCGTGGAGACAAAGAGGGGCACAGACAGGGGGGCTTGTCGGTCACATTAGGTTTCGATGGTGACGTTTGTTTTTGCCTTACTGCAACAACTGAGGATGTAGCCTTCTTCTTCCTCTTCCTCACTGATCCCACCGTTGTGCTCCATGGTAACTTCACCGGATAACAATCTGACTTTGCACGACCCGCAAATGCCCATGCCGCAGGCTTTGGGTACATGTACCCCCAGTTTCGTGCTGGCAGTGTGAATGGTTTCGTTTTCGCTGACGGTGACGGACATGCCTTCATCAACGAATTCGATGGTGAATCCAGGAACAGGAATTTCATCGGTGATCAGTGCTTGTTCTGCAGACTCTTCCGCATCTTCTTGCACTTCTGTTGGCGTCGCGCCGAAGCTTTCTTCGTGGTAGTGGCGCATGTCGAAGCCGATTTCCATCAGCATTTTGCGCACGGCAGCCATGTAAGGTTCGGGTCCGCAGCAATACACCTCGCGTTGAAGTGCGTCGGGTGCAATCAGTAACAAGACTTCTTTGGTGAGGTAGCCGCGATAGCCGTGCCAGCTTTGGCCGGGGTCATAGCGTTCACAAATGATGCTGAGGTCGAAGTTATCAATGCGTGCATTCATCAATTCCAGTTCTTTGAGGAAGATGATGTCGCGCGGCGTTTGGGCGCTATGCACGAACTTGATGTCCACCGCGCCGTTGGTGTCGTACCACCATCGTGCCATGGAAATGACAGGCGTGATGCCCACACCACCAGAAAGGAGCAGCGCTTTATCGGTGGGGTTGTCGATGCAGTTGAAGTTGCCAACGGGGCCGTGAACCGCAATTTCGTCATCGATATTGAGGTTATCGTGCAACCAGTTCGACACTAAGCCATTCTTGAGCCGCTTAACCGTGATGGAAAAGCTGTATGGCACGGAAGGCGAGGAAGACATAGTGTAACTGCGCATGACCTGCTCGCCACCAATATTGAGTTCAAGCGTGACGAATTGCCCCGGCTTGAAGAAGTACATGATGGGGGTTTGGCTCATGAAGCAGAAGGTTTTTACGTCATGCGTTTCGCGTATGACTTTTACGCAGCGAACAAGGTGTCGCCCATTCACCCATGTTTGTGTATTCACGGGGTTGAGGCTGTTGTCGGGTACCACTTCTACGTCATTCATTGTTTTGTTCCCCAAGCAGTGAGCGCACTATTATTCTAATAGCCAACGTATTTTTGTTCGTGTTTTCGGTATGAAAACCATGCACTTGTCTTGGATTTTGTTGCCATTTACGTTTCACGATTTATGCAAATACGACATGCACATACCAAAACGCACCAGCACTTACCCGAGGTTGGCTTCTAGCTGTTCGCAGTACCAGTTAACAAAGTTGATTACCCCGAATTCATACGTCTTGGAATACGGGCCCGGTTGGTATGCTTTCGAGTTCACGCCAAGTTGGTTGGTCTCAGCGAGCGTGCGGTCTTGGGCGTTCGTCGCCATCCATACATGGATCAGGTTTTCAACGTCGTAATCTACGCCTTCAACGGCGTCTTTGTGCACGAGCCAGCGGGTGATCACTTTGGTTTCTTGCGGGCTCACTGGCAGGATTTGGAACGCAATTAAGTTGTCGCCGCCGCCATGGTTCCATGAATTTGGTAAGTGCAAAATACGCAGCACGCCGAGGTCAGGGGTTTCTATGCGCCCCATGAGCTTTTTGCTGGCGGCTTTGCCGTCCATGGTCATGGCGTGAGTGCCTTCTTTGAGCGGTGTGCGCACAATACGGTTACGCAGGCCATACGCGCCTTTGAACTTGAACGGGATATCGTGCCCTGACCAGAGCTTTTGCTGTTTTTCGACTAATGCGATGAACTCGGGTGTGGCGCGTGGGTCGTTGTTGTCATCCCACTCGAGCAAGGTATGAAGGAGTTCTGGGTGTGAGCCATCACAGTGGTAACACTCACGGTTGTTTTCGACCACGAGTTTCCAATTCGCTTTTTCAATGATGGTGCTTTCGTAGGCAACTTTGGTGTTGGCCATGTCGTAGGGTTCGAGGTAGTCATTCAGATCATCGAGGAATTCTTGGATTGGCGGCGGGGTATCTGCAAGGCACACGAAGATGTAACCGCCGGCATTTTCGCAGTGTACGGGGTGAAGGCTATACAGCGATTTATCGAAATCGTCCCCCATGTCGACGCCAGCAAACACCAATGATCCATCGAGATCATAGGTCCACTGGTGGTAAGGGCAGACGAGCTTGGCCGATTTTCCTTTTTGTGTTGTGCAGATTTTTGAGCCGCGGTGGCGACACACATTGTGAAAGGCACGAATTTGATCTTTGTTGTCGCGAACGAGAATGATGGGGTTGCCACCCACATCGAGCGTGGTGAAACTGCCGCGTTTCGGAAATTCGGCGGTCATGCCGGCAAATATCCATTCTTTACCGAAGATTTCTTCCATGTCGATGCGGAAGATCTCCGGGCTGTTGTAGAAGGGTTGTTCAAGCGTAAAGTTTGGAATGCGTCGCTCGAGCATGGTTTTGACTGCTTGCTTGTCAATGACATCACTGTCGATTTGTTTGATCGGCACTTGGTTCATCTTGTTTCCTTCCCTTCGTCTTGCCCACGACATGCTTTTTGACTTCTCAAATGGCAATCCTTTGTCGATATTCTGCACAGCAATAACCACGCCTACGCGCGCGCATTTAAACCGCTTTCTTTGCGGCATTTGAGAGGCCTACATTTGGATAATGGCCCTTTTTGTTTGGGGGTAATTATTTATTTACGACGCGATACGCGCTTTTTTACGACGGAAAAAGAACAGTGCTTTGCATTATGTTGGTGCGGGGGGAGGGGTAACTACTTGACTAATCGTTAGAAAATTGGACTGTTCTCGGCATTTCTTGATCAGGACCTGTCGAGGGGCTTGAACGGCTGGTTTTTGGGGCAGGATTGTGCTGAGGCGCGTTAAGGAGAAGGGGGAACATCATGGGCTTTATGCCCTATTTTGGCGAGCTTGAAAAAAGGAAAACGTCAGTGTCGAGCAAGGCAGTGGTTTGCTCGTCACCGACGTTTAAAATTGTTTTTTTCTAAACGCTGTTGGCGTTATTTCAGCAAGGCGACCATGGCTTCGCCCACACCGTGTGCACTGGCCGGGTTTTGGCCTGTCACAAGACGTTCGTCAACGATGACATGCACGCCCCAAGGTTGGATCTTGCTAAATTTCGCGGCTTTACGGGCGAGCGACTCTTCCAGCAGGAAAGGAATGTCGTTGATGGTGCCAAAATCTATTTCTTCTTCACGGGTAAAGCCTGTCACTGTTTTGTCTGCGATCAATGGCTGTCCATTACTCAGGGTAATAGTAAGTAGACCGGCAGGGCCGTGACATACAGAACCGATCACGCCGCCTTTTTCATAGAGCGATGCCGCGAGGCTTGCTGTTAGTGGGTGCTCTGCCAAATCAGACAGCAGACCGAATCCACCAGGGTAGAAAATGGCATCGTAGTCGTCGATGTTAAGTTGGTTTACAGGGATGGTGTTGTTCACGCGAGACTGAAACTCTGCGTAGTTAAAAATGCGCGTATTAACATCATCGCCTTCCATGTTTTCACCATAGAAAGGTGCGGCGCCGCCATTGATAGAAGCAACGTCGTAGCTGAAACCTGCTTGCAAAAATGCATCCAACGCATGGGTCATCTCGGGGGCGTAAGTGCCGTTCGCCTGATCAGTGGTGCCAAGCGTGGCATGATTCGTAACGATGATTAGAATTTTTTTCATAACGTCATCCTTCTGATGTGAGTTGGCTTATCCAGCAGCAGACTGCATTAGGAAATGAGTAAGCCGTTTGATGTCGACCATTCTATGCTTTCGCTATATGAGTGATAATCCGCTAAAATGAAAAACTGTCTTTGCTATATGGCAATAATAAAATGAACATTCACTCACTCAGTTTTGATGGCATTGTTGAATTCGTTACCGTGGCTGATGCCAAGGGCTTCAGTGAGGCTGCGCGTCGTTTGAATTGCTCGGTCAGCCATGTTTCTCGCCAAGTCTCTCGCTTAGAGCAGCGGCTTGGCACGGCGCTGTTCGCGCGGTCTACCCGCTCGGTAAAATTGACGGAAACAGGTCAACAATATTATCTGCAATGCCAAGAGTTGGTGAGCGGGCTTGATCAAGCCAACGAGATGGTCACAGGCACGCAGTTTGATTTGCAAGGCACACTCCGCATCAGCATGGCGGGGTCATTTGCTGAACAATTCGTTGCGCCTGCGCTGGTGGCATTTGCCCAGCAACACCCCAAATTAACGGTGGAAGTGGATTTCAGCAGCCGGCACGTCAATTTTGTGGAAGACGGCATCGACTTCGCGATCCGTTATGGGCGCTTGCAAGACTCGGGGCTGGTGGCGAGAAAGCTCGCTGACCGCAGTTTGATGGCGGTTGCGTCGCCTGATTACCTTTTGGAACACGGTGAACCAAACCACCCTAAAGCGTTAGCGCAACATTCTTGTTTGATCACCAATAACGATACTTGGCTGTTTGAGCAGGCGGGCAAAGAGATACCGGTGAAAGTTGCAGGGCGCTTTCGCTGTAACAACGCGAATGCTTTGGTGGAGGCATGTAAAGGCGGGTTAGGGATTGGCTATATGCCCAAAAGCAGTTTCCAGCAAGCAGTTCAAGACGGTGACTTGGTTCCGGTGCTCGCACCTTTTTGGACGCAGAAAATCACCTCATGGGTGGTGTATCAAAACCGCAAGTTCTTGCCCCTCAAAGCGCGCCTTGCTATCGATCATTTACTGACGCACTTTGAGGGGTGGGAAGAGTAGTTTCTTTTCTTTCGTAATGATTCCTAGCTATTTGTTTGACGAACAAGTCAGCTCGTTCGAGGAGTCACTGATCTGACGTTTGGTCGTTCTGTAGACATATTGTATTTCGCCACCTGCTTTGACAAATCCTCTAACGGGACCTGCTGTACCGCACACTTCACGCTCCAGAGCTTTCAGACCGTTAGCATATGTTTCCTTTTGCTGAACGGCCGTTCCATCCAAAACATAATCGAATTCTGGCAGATAAGATAACGCCAGAGTCATTGGTTTTCCGGTGGCTGAAATCTTATCCAAAATGACGTTATTCCTAATGGTATAGAGTTCATCTTTCCGACCGGCTAATTCTTCTTCTTTGACAAATGCACACAAATCAATGGCGATGAATTTGCTGTAACAGCTGTCGCCGGTGGCAAACCCTGTGTTATCGAGTGTATTGATGACCACCGTGTTGGTGTCACCTGAGGTGAAATCGATTTGAAAGGAAAATTTGAATCCTTCGACGTCGTTCCAGTGTTTTTTGCCATCGATAATGTTTTCGAGCATGCCGAGGTGGAGACCATCGAACAGGGTCAATTGACCTTTAGGTGAATTGAAGGCTTCGACCTTTTCTGCTCGGTCATTTCCTTCCATATCAGGATAAATGAGCAGGTCATCATCAATCTCAATCACCATATTGATATGGCATGAAAAGTCGTCATTGATGATATCGAGGCGCTTACCGGTGAGCCCTGGGGCGAGTTTTCGAGGCAAAATATTGCGTGGATTTCGGGCTTCTTTTTCCCATTCACTACACACATTGTTATGCGTGTAGCTTTTCTCTATGTTATTCGAGCGCACGTTATTGTCGGTGTTCGCACATCCGACCAAGAACAGCAAACATCCCCATAACTTCATACACGTTTCCTTGTGCAACAACTGGTTAAATCTAAAGCGAGGTTAGCAGTTTGGTGGCGACGGTATGGGTGTTTTTAATGAGACCCAGTGTGTAATACGCGTTAGCGTAAATCGTATTTTCGTTCATACCTTGGCAGCATACTTTCGTTGCCTAAAATGCCGCCTTGGTGAATGTAGAGAAGCTGTTTGTCAGCGTTTTGTGGGTACCAAGTCTGTAAACATCGCCACATCATTGGGTCATACAGCAAATCAAACTCGACGTGGGTTTGATCAAGCAAGGATTGCCACACGCGATAATCTTGTTCGTACAGCTTTCCAAAGTGATGTTTCTGTTCGCGCGTCAAAATGGTCGGATGTAGGGTTTCGCCCAGCTCTTCAAATTGTGAAACAAGGTAACTTTCCCCACCAACGCAAGGGCAGGTAAGCACCTCAATGCCGTGCGGGTGTAAATGCTTGTGCAAATACAACGCCGTGGTACCCGTGCCCGCAGGTAACGCGACGGCCAATGGCTTTTCTTGATGGAAGTGAGACCACGCGAGAATTTCGTCCGCAAGGGTTTTGACGCCTTCTTCTGCAATCGGAGATCGACCACCTTCAGGCACAAGCAGGTGATTTTCATCTTGTCGGTGCTTATAAATGAAATCAGCAGGGTGGGTAGATTCGGTGCAAATGTCTGTCATCGCAATGACTTTTGCGCCCAGATCTAACGCTCCACGATAATTCCCAATTGGGCTCTCTTTTAGCCAACTTGGAATGCGATCAACGTAAAACTCTAACTGCCAACCTTTGATGGACGCGAGCGCCGCAAGGGATAACAAGGAGTTGGCCTGCGGTGAACCATACCCAATCAAGTGGGTGATCTTGGGATCATCGTAAGCAAGAAGCAACATCAGCTTGCGGGCTTTGTTTCCCGAAAAATGACCGTGAAGTTGGTCGTCGCGCTTGAGGAAGAAAGGAATACCGTCGAAGACGTGTTGTGTAACCGGACTGTTGGCGAGCTTCATATGCAGGCTTTGATTGAAATAACCGCTGGCAGTATATATCCAAATAAACCCGATGTGGGCACGCAAGGGAGCAAAAGGATGTTGCAGATGGGGAATCGAAGACAGTGCGATGAAAAATACAGGCGCTTTTACAACCCAGAAAAGCGCCTGCTTGCTATCGGCTTGGTTTAAGAGCCGCTGTTATCGTCTTTCATTTGGCACTCGGGAGCTTCTGACCCTTCTGGGCACTTATTGCCCCCATCGGCCGAGGTAGCCAGTGCTGAACCTGTAAAGAAAACCGCTAGAGCCAACATCAGTGTTTTTAGCATTGTCATCGCTTACTCTCCTTTTCCTGTGGAGTCATTGGGTAGTGTTTTGCTGCAGCACCTTTACTGTCGTTCAAAACCAGTAAACCAATGTTAGGTGTACGTAATGGTTGTGTTAAGGCATCATTTTGTACAGATAGTAAGACAAATTCTCTTTACACTTGTTGATTGTGTGCAGGTTCCTAGATGTTCAATCAGTTGCTTATGGTATCTTGCACCATGACGATTTGCTCAGGCACAGAGGCTTCAAATTCGTAAAACTCGCCATACTTTGGACGTAACGTGTCAATGGCTTTTGCGGTGGCATCCGTCGCAATGATTTCAAGTTTGACGCCGCCATCTTTTGCCGCTTTCTCGAACACGGAAATATCGCCAATGTGGTCTCCATGGTGATGTGAATACACCACGGCGGTGACAGGTTTGTCGGTGACATCCGCAACCGCGGCAAGTACCGCTTCACCGCTGCCATAGGCGAGTGGGTCCATTAAAAGTGCGCCATCATTACCAACAAGGAACACGGTGTTGTAAAAACCAATCCCAATTTTTGCTTCGAGCAACAGGGGGTGCGATATGTAGCGTTGCGAGGGGGTCAGTAAAGCTCGCTGAATCCGGCATCTTCAGGTTGTTTGGGTATATTGTGGGGGATGTGCCGTTGACCAAAGCATGCAGTGGGACATTGGTTCAAACTCGAAATGAAAGGTGAAAATCGCTAAAAACATTTCCAGCGGTTATTAGTTTGTGTGTGATTGTTGAATTTGATGATGAAAAAAATGCGTATGATCACAAATGACAGTAGGCCTGCGCATTTCGTGGCCTCACAAGGTGCGAAAAAGTGAAAATAACCCTTTACTAATCTCTCCGCTACGGTATTATTCGCCTCGCTCTGTATGTTCAGATTTATTAATGGAACTTCAAGCCAAAGTAAAACCTCAAGATTTCTTCGTAACCGTGGTTATCCTTAGTGTTTCCCTTAGCTTCATCGTCACATTCAATAATTCAAGCGCCAGTGCCTCGCATTATCGCGAAAATTTATTATCAACTAAATATTAAGGGACACATTATGTCTAAGACTACTGGTATCGTTAAGTGGTTCAACGAAGAGAAAGGTTTCGGTTTCATTACTCAAGACAACGGCGGTGCTGACGTATTCGTTCACTTCCGTGCAATCGCTTCTGAAGGCTTCAAAACTTTGGCTGAAGGCCAAAAAGTATCTTTCGAAGTTGAGCAAGGCCAAAAAGGCCCACAAGCTGCTAACGTAGTAGCTCTGTAATTTCGAAAGGCGGCGTAGGTGGCTTTGCCATCTACGCCTCTTTTTTATCCAGAGTTTCACTCCTCGTAGCACGCTTTAGTTCCACCCTTGCCATCAGCGACACCTCCATTATTTTTATCGTCTTCTAGCAAAAATTATTAACTCCCCCAAATATCTCTTTTCCATATTTGTCTTCCAGTTACCTATTTCTCAGCTATATTTCTATAAATAACAATGAAAATCATGATGTTGCTTAGCAATGTATACGATGAAAACTCAGCGGCTAGCTTGGTTTTATGCTGATCCGAAATAGTAAGGAAGAATATGTCACGTTCAACAGGTCGTAAGCGATTTTGGTTCCAACAAACCCGTGAAGACAACGCGATTAAAACCTCGAAATCACGCGCGAAAAAGTAAGTATTAGGCGTTTCTTGCCATTTAAGTAAACGCCCTCCCGGCTGTGGCGCATTGATATCTCTCCGAGTTACCGCTCAGCGTCACCTCACTTTCACGCGTATAGGATCGCTGTATTGTGCTCCCCAATGTATCCTTATGCAACTTTCATCATCCATCGATAGTTTGCTGCAACCCACTAAGTGTTTTGTAGATTAGCCCCCAATTTCTTATCTCTCGGCGACCTTCCATACCTCGATTTTCTCAAATTAAGCTACTCTTTTAACTGAAAATCCTTGAAATGGTATCTGAGATTTAGAGATTGGAAGCGAAGAAGCGAAAGATTGTCACTGCAGTCAATCGACATTGGCATGCAGAACTTATCGGCACTGATATGTTTTGGTGCGATATTCTTGTGGATGCTAAATTCTCCGCAGAGAGCGACCAACTCAGTCAATACGTAGTGGATTACCGTGAAAACTTGAAACACCACATCGAGGATGTACTGAGCGAATCACGCCTGTATTTGATGTGTGAACGGGAAAAAGTCCGGTTTAATGCCTTTAAAAAGCCCGGCTACAACCCGTTTACGCGAAAGATGAAGTTCCACTTTTTGGTAGGGAAATCTGGCCGAAGAGTGGCACTGACTGTTGATATTCGAAAGCACTTCTTCCCTGATTTAGCACACCCCAAAGTCTTTCTCGAGCCTAAGTTCATTACGTTACTGAAAAACGAAAAAGACAATGTCACCTTGTCTATACATGATTTCTTGTCAGCCATTGGTGCCGATCTTGGTTTGGATAGCCGGGTGATGTCTTCCGGTTATAGCCGTTCCCCTTACTGGGGAGGTGAACAAGGTCCGTTGGTCATGCTTCAGCGAGAAGCGGAAAGGTTTACCAGCGACGATAAAGATCTTGTGGTGTATATCAACGAATACAACATGGCGCTTTTTAGCAACAAGGCTCGCTCTTCTAATCAGGCAGGGCGTAATGTCACTGAGTTCTCTGATGAATCCATCGACATGTCATTCATGATGCTTTCACGCAGCTTTAGCTTGTACTTTTTGGGCTGCAATGCGGAAGCTTCTGCTGAAGTGAAAAATGCAATGACCAATGTTTCTCGGTATTTGAGCCGTAACCAGATCCACCGCATCACGGTGGATCATGCGTATGAGCAAGATGGTGAGTATCTCAGATTGTGCTCGCAGGAAGTCGAAACGTCTCCAAGCCATGTGTTCACTGTGTTGATGGAACACGGGAAAGTGGTGTTGGATCGCGGTGAAATCTACGATTAAACGAGAAAATTCATTAGCTTAGCGCTCATGCTATTCAATCAAAAACGGCAGCCCATTGTGGCTGCCGTTTTTGATTTTTGTCGTTTTATTGCGCGAGCACTAGGCAAACACGGGGCGGTATTCTTGCAATGCTTTTTCAAGCATGGCGACGCCTTTTGGCAGGTTTGCCTCGCCACCCAGTGCTTGTATGGTTGAGCCTAATGCATGAATGGTGCGGAAGATATTATGCACGCGACATTGCTCGCCCATTTGGCCGATACGAATAATGTCTAAGCCAAACGAACCTGAAATTTCGACACGAAATTCACGGGAGATGTGGCTTAGTATGTCTTTCTGGTTTATCCCATTCGGTACATGAATGCCGACGACAGAGTTCAGTCGTGATGCGTTATCAACATAAAGGTCTAGCCCTAACCCTTCAATACCTGCTTGCAGTGCCAGTGAGCATTTGAGGTGGCGATCAAAGCGTGCTTGCAGTGTTTCTTCACAAATGAGGCGTAAAGCTTCATGGATCGCCATGATACCTGACACCGGAGCGGTGTAGTGGTAAGAGCTTTGGTACCAGAATTTGTCGGCCAGTTTGGCATCCAAGCACCAGTGGCGAAGGGTGTCTTCACGGGTTGTGATTTTTTCCCATGCGTTATCTGAGAACGCCACCAGTGAAACACCTGGAATGCAACTTAGCCCTTTCTGTCCGCCAGTGATCACGGCATCAACACCCCATTCATCCATGTCGAGTGGCATGGTGCAAGCGTGCACACCGCATCGACAATCACGAGACAATTCGCTGCTTTCGCTGCGCGACAAATTTCGGGTAGGGCATGGTTATAGACGGTGTTAGATGTTTCACCTTGCACGATGGTGAGTACTTTGGGTTGGTGCTTGGCGATGGCGAGCGCCACGGTGTGAGGGTCGGCCGCTAAGCCTTCTTCGATGGTAAGGCGCGTTACTTTGCCTTCTACGCGTTCTGACATTTCAGCAAGACGACCACTGAAGAAACCATTGCTTACCGACAAAACGGTATCGCCTGGTGCCACGAGGTTGGCGACGGCCATTTCCATGGCAGCAGAGCCTGGACCTGCAACACCCATGATGTGCGTGGATTCGGTTTGAAACACATAGCGAGACATGGCTTTCACTTGCTCGATAATGCGTGACATGGTTTCGCCAAGGTGGTTGATCACGATGCCATTGGCGGCGGCCACTTTGGCTGGAATGGGCACAGGGCCTGCTCCCATCATTAGTAACGGTTCATCTGGCAATATGGTGTCTAATGATTCAACGATTGGGGCAGATATGCGCACGCGTTACTCCTGTTTGACTGGATAGTGTTACCTAATGAGGGCGCGTTCCACTATCTCAGTGATGTCCATGTATACCCAAACAACCTCACGGCGTCATGCATCGTGTTTTTGTCGTTTTGTCTGGGTTTTTAAATCGTGTCACTTTCCAACGATTGTCTTGGCATCTTAGAGCAGACAGGCAGTGATTCCTATCCCTACCTTGTCTCAACTCCCCGATCTTTAAGAGGAATATTCCTAAACGCGCGTGAAATAGGGTGGAGTGCGCGCAGCGACGAGGCATCTTAACCTGAAGTAACCTTTCTTGAGTCTCTTTGTTCGAACACATGTCCAAATCATCGTTTCTTACACTCTGTTAAATATCCGTAATTCGAAAGAGTGACCAGACGAGAGAACAATGTCTCGACATGCGCGGCGTTAACCATAAACCAGCCTCAACATAAACAGGGAGGCAAGATGTTGGATGTATGGAGTGATTTTCTGATTGGGTGCGCCTGGGGTGCTTGGCTCGCGTTCTATTTGGAACGCTTGTATGCGAGGCAGGTGACGTTCATTAATTTGAGCGTTTTCGTCCTATGGGGTCGAAGCTACAAAGCGAATTGGCGCCTCGCCAAAGTGCTCAATGTTGCGCTGCTGTCAGTATTTCTGTTTGCGGCATCTGCGGTGATTGGCATGTGGGTAGGCCATTGGGGGGTGTTCATCCTTGGTTGGGGGGTTGGTCATGGCGTGTTCGCCTTGTGGCAATTTTACCTGCGTTTGCGCCTCGCGCCGCAAGGCAAAAGCCGTTTTCATCAACGACACAAAGCCCACAAGTAGCGTATTCCGAGGTCGCGTAACAAATGCCCAGTCTGTCTGGGCATTTTTCTGTCATTACAAAGCGGGAATCTAGGGACGTTGCTAATAGCGAGAAGGGTTGGGTGAACAAATAAACCCCAAAGCCATCGTTAGGGGGCACACCAACGTAAAATTGTGTCTTTAACCCTTGACCGCGTCGGCTTTTTGCCCGATAACGCATCTTAATATTTTTTATGGTTTTAGAGCTGAGATGGATACAGATTTACTGCGCACATTTTTAGAAGTGAACAAGACTCGTCATTTTGGTCGAGCTGCGACAAACTTGTATTTAACACAATCTGCGGTCAGTTTTCGTATCCGTCAGCTTGAGATCAAACTCGGTACGCCGGTGTTTACCCGTAAACGTGGCGATTTACGCCTGACTGCGGCGGGTGAGCGTTTTGTTCCATATGCAGAGAGCATTCTGCAAACTTGGGGGCGTGCACGCCAGGATGTGGCGCTGACGGACAGCTACCAGCAGCAATTAACGGTGGGGGCGACCTCGCTGATCTGGGAAATCGACAACAGCAGCGAATGGCTAGAACAAGTTGAAGCCATTCAGCCTGATTGGGCGTTGCGTACGGAGTCTTTAAGCCGTCAGCAAATTTCCAATGCATTGCTTGAGAAACAAGTGGATGTGGTGCTGACCAGTGAGCCACCAAAATTGGCTGACCTGCAGCAAGTCCGTTTAACGGATTTCAACTTGGTGTTGGTCTCAAGCGAGCCTGAGCAAACCATGGAAACCATTGGCGCGTTGCCGTTGGTTTACCTTGATTGGGGCACGCGTTTCTCTGTGGAGCACAGCCGCATTCCTTCGTTACAAAGAACGCCTGTGTTGCATAGCCACGGTTGCCAACCTGCGACCAAGTTTTTGCTCAACCGTGGTGGTGTCGGTTATTTGCCATCCACCATTGCGCAGCCTTGGATCGATGCGGGGAAATTGCACCTCGTGGAAGACAGTCCAGCAATGGAAAATGAACTTTTCATGGTGTGGTTATCTGGGAACGAAAAACACGAAGATATTAACTCGCTGGTTGAGGCGTTTTCTGAACAAGCAGTGCACGAATTCGAATAAATGAACGTGATATTTCCTGTAAAAAAAGCGCCCATTTAGGGCGTTTTTTTATGCCCGAATAATAGACGGAAGGTATGGTGCTTTTTTCTCACCCATGTCGCTGCGAACGATTACTGCGAGCACAAATATTCGCCATTTTGTTGGGGTTACCATCCGTTATAGCACTGTGTGTTTGCCCTAAATCTTGAACTGACCATGACGCTTGTTGGTGCAATGCGTTGTAAGTGTCTGGTTATTTAGATGGTTTAAGTGCGGAAACTCGCCGTTTATTCCTTGCAAATTTTGGTTTTATTGCATTAGCTGTCGATGAATCTATTCATTCGGGAGGCAAGGTTTTTTTGACACTTTAGCCATGCATTTGACGATCACACTTGCTGCTCAAAATAAATCCAAATAAACGTTGTTTCCCTATTGGAATTGGGTGATCTAGGTCGCATAATGCGCTCGATTTTTAATGAGTGGTTCGCGGGAAAAGTAAACAAATGTCACTTAACAATATGTCTATTCGGCATCAGATTCTGATTCCGATCCTCCTTTTAGTACTGAGTGTCTCTGCGGTTTTAATTTTTGCAAAAAGTGAAGTGGAAGCTTCGTTAGTTGCAACAAGCCAAACGGCTCGCCAGGTCGTTAAAGATAAAGATTCAATTGCAAAGCTGGCTGATCTTGCATGGGCGATGCGTGTGGAAGCGATTTATGGCATTTATGATGCAAATCGTGCGAAAAACATGGGGCGCAATGTGACGGATTTGGCCAATGAGGCACTGACGACACTTCGCACGATGGGCTACTCGGAGCAGCTACGCCAGGTATCTCAAGCCCTTGATAGCAGTATCAGCGATTACATGCGTTATACGAACACAAAAGCGCAACCAACCATTGAGGCGTACTTCAACGCGACGGTGGATGATAAAACCTATCAGGCCATGGTAAGTGAGTACCGCGCAATAGGTGCGGAGATGATGAAAGCTGCGAATGAGATGTCGGCTTTCATTAACCCATTGGTAGAAAAAGACCTCGAAATGTCGAACGAGAACAGCGAAAGCATGGTGATCACCACGGGCTCTGTGCTGATGGTGGCGATGTTGGTTGCGATGATCATCGGCTGGTGGTTGTCTGGTGTTATCGTGAAGCCGCTTTCCGAATTGCAGGATGTGATGCGTAAATTGTCGCAAGGCGATTTGAATGCAAAAGCCTCTGATGAAGGCACCAACGAACTTGCGCGTTTGGGTCGCGATACGAACCAAACCGTTGATCAGCTGCGTCGCACGGTGACGACCCTGTTCAGCATCAGTGATGAAGTGGCTGCCGCATCGACAGAATTGGCGGCAGTCATGACGCAATCAAGCGTGAATGCGCAGCAAGAGCAAGGCGAAATTGAACAAGTCGCTTCGGCGGTGACTGAGCTTTCGAGCACGGCTGACAATGTGTCTGACAACGCGGTAAATGCAGACCATGCAGCGCGTCAAACCGATGAGCTCGCGTCTCAAGGGTTGTCGATTTTTGAGCAAAGCTCACAAGCGGCTGTGCAAATGGCGGGATCGATAGAGAACACGGCAACCGTGGTGACGACGCTGCGTGAGCAATCTGTTCGTATCAGCCATGTGGTCGAAGTGATCCGTGGTATTTCTGAGCAGACTAACTTGCTGGCACTGAACGCGGCGATTGAAGCGGCGCGTGCTGGACACTCTGGTCGTGGCTTTGCGGTGGTAGCTGATGAAGTACGCATGCTTGCTGCGCGCACTGAGGCGTCGACCAAAGAGATTCAACAAATCATTGAAGGCCTTCAGCATCAAGCGGCGCAAGCGGGCGACAGCATGGGCACATGTATGGATGTGCTGGCGCGCACGCAAGAGCTAAGCCAAGAAGCGAATGAAGCCCTGAACGGTATTACGCGTTCTGTGGCAAAAATTACAGACATGAACACCTTGGTGGCAACCGCAGCGGAACAACAGTCAGCTGTGACGCAAGATATTCACCGCAACATCACGAACATGTCGAGCATCATCACGCAAAATGTTACTGGTATCAGCCAGAGCGCACAGGCAAGCCAAGAGTTGTCTGAGCTGGCGGAAAGCCAAAAACAAGAGCTGTCGTTCTTCCGAGTGTAATTCACCGATTGAGCACGCACTTCTTTTGCGTGGATGCGTGGAACAGGTTTGTGCATGTGTTGAGTGATACACAAAACCGCCCTGATGGACACATCAGGGCGGTTTTTTATCGGCGAAGAAAAAAGTATATCGGTAGGCCTGGAGGAAGGCTTATTCAACGGTTTGCGAGAGAGGGCGCATGGCTTGTTCAATGAGTGCCATGACGGGTTCGTAACGCTGAGGCAAAGCGCGATGTCGCTTTTGCGCCAAATAGACGGTTTGTGATATTGGTTTTTCTAGCGCAAAACAGGCAAGTGCTTTCGGTGCTGAGAAGCTATCAATAACACCCGTGGGGAGAACAGTGAACCCGAGTCCTTTGGAGACAGGCAATAAAATCTGCGCGAGTTGGTTGACATAACCGCTGATTTTGATCGACTCCAATCCACGGTATTGCGGGGCGAAATTGGCGGTAAACACCAAGTCAGCATAGTGCTGCCCGTCAGGGTGGTTGATGTAACCCAGTGCGGTCAGGCCTGTATAGTCATCACTGTCGAGGTTCGCTGTCACAGGTACGACGATACTGAGGACTTCCTCCCCTAAAGGGTTTTCCAAAATGGAAGGGTGGTTAATACGCTGTGTGCTGATCCCAATATCGATCAGATTTTCCATCAGGTACTGACGAATTCGCTCTGCGGGTGCCGCTTCGAGGTGAACCGACAAATAAGGATGCTGCGCTTGATGGGCGAGCAAGAGCGGATAAAGTGTCATCGCCATGGTGCCAGAGCAAGCCATTCGGATACTGCCTTGATGAGGGCTGTCAGCTTTTAGTCGGGAGAGGAAATCCGCTTGTTGCTGTTTTTGCTCTGCTGCAAACCCCATTAACATGATGCCTGCTTGGGTCAGCTCAAATTGTTTTCCTTCTCGATAGATCAGCACTTCACCTAATTCTGCTTCCAGCTTTTTAATGTGCTGGCTGACGCCCGGTTGTGTCATGAAAAGACGCTCGGCGGTTTGCGTAAAGCTGCTCGTCTCTACCAAGGTTTCAAAGGTATTGAGCCATTTAGGGTTCAGCATGATTCACCATAAATAATAATTATTGATACAAGAATAAACCATAATTTTTAAACAGTGAATGGGGTAAGTAGACTGAGCGCATTCAATAAGAAGAGAGGACACTCACATGCAAATGCCTTACCCACGCACTTTTTCACACATTGGTATTTCAGTACCTGATCTTGAAGCGGCCGTGAATTTTTACACGGAAGTGCTTGGTTGGTATCTCATCATGGAGCCAACAGAGCTCGTGGAAGACGATTCCGCGATTGGTGAAATGTGTACCGATGTATTTGGCTCAGGTTGGGAATCATTCCGCATCGCCCATCTTTCAACGGGCGACCGCATCGGCGTAGAGCTTTTCCAATTTAAAAACCAAGAAAACCCAGAAGACAACTTTGAATACTGGAAGACGGGCGTGTTCCATTTCTGTGTTCAAGACCCGAACGTAGAAGAATTGGCGGAAAAAATTGTGGCTGCTGGCGGCAAGAAGCGCATGAAAGCCCCACGCTATTACTACCCAGGTGAAAAGCCTTATCGCATGATCTACATGGAAGACCCGTTCGGCAACATCATAGAAATCTATAGCCACAGCTATGAACTGCATTATGCAGCGGGTGCTTACAAGTAAATCAAGGATCCACACAAAACCGCCTTGCTGAGCGCGAGATTCTCAGTGAGGCGTTTTTGCGTTGGCGTTCTTTTCTCAGCCTTCTATTCTTTTTCGCATCTCGCAGCTCAAGATCTGGTAATCACAAAAACAAGGTTGCAATTCCCCGATTTTAAATTATATTGATAATCATTCTCATTACGATTTGAAAAATAAGGCCAGCATGACAACACTTGTCTCTAAATATCTTTTGCCCATCGTAAAGCAGCAGGATTGGACATTAAAGAATCGCCGTTTGGTGTTCCCTGCGGTTTTGATGGCGTTGCTGATGGCGGAGCCAACCCGTGCGGTAAGTTTGGGCGTGTTGTCCGATGCGTTTTGGCAAGTTGCGGCATACGTGGCTGTGACATTGGCCCTGTTTCACTATTTAACCGACAGGTTTGACCGCCAAGGCGCCTGGACCAAGCAACTCTCAGAGCGTACATCGTTGCAAGTGTTGTTCGCTGCGTTTATGGGGGCACTCCCCGGATGTGGCGGCGCGATTGTGGTGATTACCCAATATGTTCGCGGTAACTTGAGCTTTGGTGCGGTGGTTGCTGTGCTCACGGCCACCATGGGAGATGCCGCTTTCTTGCTGCTCGCAACCCGACCCATGGACGGCTTTATGATGGTGGGACTGGGCTTCGTTGTCGGCCTGATTTCTGGTGTGATTGTTGATCGCATCCACGGGGGAAATTTTCTTCGCCCAAACGCAGCGCGCAGTCACAACCTAAATGCCAGTGAAGATTCAGAGACAGAGGGAAGCACCATGGCATTTGACCCTGAACTGGCTACAAGAGC
>JBELME010000052.1:0-18538 GCA_042096095.1 Enterovibrio sp. | reverse complement strand
GTGTTCGACAGGGGCTGAACAAACTGCCACAACAAGACCGTTTTCGTATCGTGATGTTTGATAGCGCTACGTATGACCTGACCAATGGCTTTATTTCTGCCAACAAGACCAACGTTGAAAAAGCCTTGAGTGAAATATCCGCCATGCAACCGAGTAACGGCACCAATCTTTATGAAGGTTTGGGCGCTGCGGTGCGTAAGCTCGATGCCGACCGTCCAACGGGTATCGTGCTGGTGACGGATGGTGTGGCGAATGTGGGTGTGACTGAAACGCGGAAATTCTTCAAAATGATGGAGAAGTACGATGTCCGCTTGTTTACCTTCATCATGGGGAACAGTGCGAATACACCGCTGTTGGTGCCAATGACTAAGCTATCAAATGGTGTTGCAACTTCCGTGTCGAACGCAGATGACATGATGGGGCATTTACTCAACATCTCGAGCAAGTTAACGCACCAAGCGTATCGCGATATTCAATTGGATATTGACGGCGTGAAGGTGAGAGATCTGACACCCGACTCTATTAGTAGCTTGTATCGTGGTGAACAGTTGACGGTCTTTGGGCATTACTTCAAGGCGGGAACGGCGGACGTTACTTTGAGTATGAAAGTGAATGGCGAAACGCGTCGATACACCACCAATGTATCGCTGCCAGAAAAAACGCTGCGTAACCCGGAGCTTGAAAGAATGTGGGCATTCTCAGCGATTCGAGATTTAGAAGCGCAGATGGATTACCTTGAACAAAAAGACGCAGACAAAGAACAAGCGATAGAAGACATCGCCGTAGAGTATGGGCTTTTGACGGACTACACCTCGCTGCTGGTGGTTGAAGAAGATGTGTTCCAACAGCTTGGCGTTGAGCGCAATAACCAAGCGCGCGTGCAAAAAGAGCAGCAAGCGCGACAAACACGCGAAACCCAGAATGTGCAACCTACCCAAGCTGACACGAGTCAGCCCATGTTCACCCAACCTGCACCCACGCATTCGCGCAGTGGCGGAGGAAGCAGCGGCGGCAGCATGAGTGTCTTCCTGTTTGCTTTGTTTGGCTTAGCAGGGGTGAGTCGCTGGATGCTGCAAACGCGAAAGGCGTAATGGCTTCTGGCATTGGCAAGCAGCCATAGAAATACTGGAAAACAACGTGATAAGAAAAAAGACTGCCTCGGCAGTCTTTTCTGAGTATGTAAGATCGGAAATGCAGAGGCTATGTCAAACTCAGGCCGCCATCCATCACCAAGGTGTGACCCACGATGTAACTGGCTTGCTCGGAGCTAAGCCAAGCAATGGCATTGGCGATTTCTTCTACCGTCGCAAATCGCCCATTCGGCACTTGGCTTTCCACAGTGTTTTTTAATTCGTCACCCATTTCAGCCTGTTTTTGCTCCCAACGAGGTGTCCACGTCACACCCGGCGCAACGGCATTGACACGGATACCTTTGCGAATCGCTTCTACCGCTATTGAGCGGGTAAGCCCTTCAATGCCGTGCTTAGCTGCGGAAAACATGGCGGCGTTGGGCGTCGGGCGGATCCCATTGACCGAACTGACATTGACGATGGAACCGCCGTTAACAACCAGATTTAATTCGTATTTTAGGCAGAGTGCGTGGATCCAAAAGTCACCAATGAGGGTGTTGTAAAGCGCATCAATAGGCACGTCGGCGTAATCGCCACGAGATTCTAGTGGGGGAGATGCATTGTTGACCACAATGTCGAGGTGGCCATAGTTTTCTCGGATATACCCGAAATAGCGATCAACCTGATGAACATCTTTCAAATCGACAGGGAGATAGTCCACAGCAGAGAGTTCTGGGTGGGAGGCAAGTACCTCGTTCCACTTATCTTCATTCCTTGAACAAGTAAGCACTTTGAAGCCTGCACGATGGTAATGCGTCACTGTTTGAAGGCCGATACCACTACTGCCTCCGGTCACAAGAACAATTTTCATTATCTCTCCCGGGTCGTTGGGGTCGCACTACCGATGCGAGAAAATGTCATCCAACATCAGATTTTGAGTCCCACGTAATTTTCGTTGGCTTTCCTGCCCATTGTGGAATTGCTGTTCTGCAAGCCTCACCAAAATATCGAAGAAGTAAGGTGCGCTACCTCTCTGATTATTCATGGTTTTAAGCATAGCATCGCTGAAAATCTCTGGATCGTTGTCAATCAGGTTTGATGCAATTTTGCCAAGCTGTTGGCAACAATAAACCGTACGCATTCGATCTATTTCATGCGCTTTATTGATGCAGGTCGCCCACTCCTCGCTTCGTAATGTCTCCCAAATGATGTTGGAGGCGTTCATTCTTGCTTCAAAAGGGGTACTCGCGAGTGCTTTTAAAAAATAACGGTGTTTAGACTTGCGCACCCATTGTCTGACGCGCTCTGAAGATATGATGGCTCTTGTGAGAAGGGGTAACGAACACACATACAGAAAGAAGGTAATGGCGAGTGTCGCGACAAAAAAGATATCGTCCGTCAAATCAAAGAGGTAACACGAAAGGGTGGTGACGGAGGCAAAAAATATAAAAGTAAATGAAATACCGATGCGGGCATACCATTTCACTGAATTGAGGAAATTCGGTGTTTTCCGGCTTAACGTTTCACGGGAAATACCGGCGTAGGTGATCTTTGGGTATTCCGGAATTGCAAAGTGCGCTTGGTGCATGCCTTAAACCCATCGAAAAAGAAGTAACCATTACGATACGCACTTCCCTAAATAATTCGCTGTCATGGTTCAAAAAGTAGACAAATAACGTCATGATTTTCGTGCTAAATACCAGATGCTATAGGGTATATAGCGCAAAGCGCATGTGCTGGCTTAATGGCTTTCTTCTTGGTCAATCCAACCCTGATCAATGGCATATTTTACTAACCCTGCCGTGGATGTTACGCCCAACTTCTTTTTCACCCGCAGTCGGTGAGTTTCGACAGTACGAACGCTGATATCCAGCTCTCTTGCGATGGTTTTGTTGCATGCGCCATTGGCGATAAGAATGAGCACATCTTTTTCCCTAGGCGTGGGTTGGGAATCATGGTGTTCTTTGTTCTCAAGCTCATTCATGCCTTCGAGCAACGTTTCTGACACACCAGCACTAAAATAAGAACCTCCTCCCGAGATAATGTCGAGCGCCTGCACCAACTCTTGTGAGGAAACATCTTTCAAAACATACCCCTTTGCGCCGCCACGCATGGCCGCCATGATGTACTCTTTGTTGCTGTGCATGCTCAATATCACCACCTTCACATCTGGGGCAGATTCACGCAGTGCGTTCAATACTTCCAATCCTGTTTTCTTTGGCATGGAAATGTCAGTGAGTAAAATGTCAGGTCGTAGCGCCAAGGTTTTTTCAATCGCACATTCACCGTCACTGGCCGTTCCAACAATTGAAAATTGTGGTTGGCGAGATAAACGGTCTTTTAACCCGTCTTGCAACAGGACATGGTCGTCCGCAAGCAACAATGTGGTCATGTTATTTCTCCTTTCGAATGTCATTACCCACCTAAATCGAAGGTTTTCTGCGCCTATTTGGCGGGCAAAATTGCGCGGACTTCCGTGCCCTGATTTAACAAGCTATTGATGGCGAAGTGTCCATCGAGGTTTTCAATTCGCTCGCGCATGTTCTTTAGGCCCATGGATTCGGCAGTAACGCGAAGCCTATGTTCTTCGAAGCCGATGCCATCATCTGCGATGGTAAGCACAATCTCGCCTTCTTCTTCCTGCAAAATGATGTCGACTGCCTTGGCCTGCGAGTGTTTTTCTGCGTTATGCAGCGCCTCTTGAGCGACGCGATAAAGGGTGATTTCTGCGGCCTTGGATACGTGGGACATGGCTAAGTGGTGTTCGAAAATCACTGTCATGCCAGAGCGCATGGTGACTTCCTTGGCTAAATCCTCAAGGGCGGGAAGCAAGCCGAGATCGTCCAGCAGAGTAGGGCGTAAATCCTTCGATATGCGGCGAAGTTCTGTGACCGCTTCATTCAAACTGGCTTGCCCCAAACCAAGGTGCTCGCCAATCTCTTCAGGGTTCTTCGCTTCTTTTAAACTGTCTAGGCGGTATTTCACCGAAACCAAAATCTGATTGATGCCATCATGCAGTTCGCGGGCTACCCGTGTGCGCTCTTCTTCTTGGGAGTCGATTAACTGGCGGTTGAGCGCCTGTAATTTGTTATCGGCAAGTTCGCGCGCATTGACGTGAATGGTGGCGGCTAAGCTCGCCATGATGCCAATGGTGATCACGAGAGTAATGCCTAGGCCAATGAAGGTTTTGCTGATGATTTCGTCGACTTTATGGTGAAGTGACATGACTTGCGTATCAATGTCATCAATATATACCCCCGTACCGACCATCCATCCCCATTTTTCTAACCCAATGGCATAACTCAGCTTCTTCACGGGCTCTTTGCGCGAGGGTTTGTGCCAGTAGTATTCAACAAAGCCGCCGCCTTGCCGCGCAGATGCAATCAGTGCTTGGAGAAGCTTAAACCCGTTTGTGTCTTCTACCTCCCAAATATTCTGACCCACCATGTCTGGCTGATACGGTAGAACAAGGCTGGTGCCGTCATAGGTATAGGCGAAGAAGTAGCCGTCTTCACCGTAAGTGAGCTTGTTGAGCACGTCGATCACCGCTTGCTTGGCATTTTCATCATGTGGGGAAGCGGCATTGTAGATGGGAGATACAGAGGCGCGGGCGAGTTCGACGTATTTCAGCAGTTCTTGTTTTTTGGAGGCGAGGGTCTCGGTACGGATGAGGTCAGCTTGGTTCTTGGAAAGGGATTCAGATTGAACGGCAACCAACCCGATGATCAACGCGAACATCAGCAGCAAGGGCACCATGGCGAGCACCAGTATTTTGGCGCGTAGTCGGGTATTTATGCCTGCTAGGTTGCTCAGTAAGTTCATACGTTTCTCGTTTGTTGCTTTTCTCTTTTCCGCATTGTTGTTAGGTGTTTCGTCACACTTTTCGCCCGTTCCCGCACCGTGCTGTGGTCGCGTCAAGACAAACAGCGTCGCCCATTCCCCTGCGCAGGGCTGCAGCAATTCAACAAGATAACCAAGGCATCTACGTAGTTCTACGGAAGCGAAGTACGTAAACCGTGCGAGGGCACGTCCGTTATCTACCTGATTTTCTTCTCTGAGGTGCATCTATAGGCTGGACGATAACAAATATTTAACAGGTTCAGTGTGCTCTAAACCTCAACCCCTACGTCGGTAACACCATACATTCAAAACAGTGATACCGCGCACCAAGGAGTGGACAATGAAACGGACAATTTCTAAAACGCTAAAAGCACTTACCGTTGCTACCGCATGTTTTTCTGGCGCAGCCCTCGCAGACAAAGTGTTACTCAAAACCCCCATCGCGTTTGGTACTCACCTCCCTGCTTTAGGTACCCCGATTAAGTGGGTATCAGGACACATTACACCGGTATCCGGTAACACCATAAAAATGAAAGTCTATGAACCAGGCAAACTGGTGGCGCCGCTTGAAATTTTGGATGCTGTCTCGAGCGGTAAAGTGAACTCGGGCTATGCGACGGCAGGGTATTGGCAAGGCAAAATGCCAGCTTCTGCACTTTTCTCCGCTGTGCCATTTGGCCCTGAAGCGCCGGAATACATGGCGTGGCTTTTCTACGGTAACGGCTTAGATCTTTACCAGGGAATGTATGACCAAGCCGGCTATAACGTAAAAGTGCTGCCGTGCGCCATCATCTCGCCAGAAACATCAGGTTGGTTTAAAAAGCCCATCGAAAAACCGGAAGATCTGAAAGGGATCACCATGCGTTTCTTCGGGCTCGGTGGTCAGGTGATGGAAAAGCTGGGAGTGGGTACGGTTCAACTTCCGGGCGGCGAGATCTTTGGTGCGCTTGAGAAAGGGGCGATTGATGCCACTGAGTTTTCTCAACCTGCGATTGACCAACGCCTTGGCTTTCACAAGATCGTGAAATATAACTACTTCCCAGGTTGGCACCAGCAAGCCACGCTCTTTGAACTTTTGATCAACAAGGATACCTGGAACAAGATGGACGAAAACCAGCAAGCAGCAGTCGAAACCCTTTGCTTAGCGTCAATGACCAATTCAATTGCAGAAGGCGAAGCAATGCAGTTTGAGGCCATGCAAAAAGCACAAGAGCAGGGCGTAGAACTTCGCTACTGGAACGACGAGATGCTGACCCTGTTTGAAAACACGTGGCTTGATGTGGTGGACGAACAAAAACAAGACCCGTACTTCAAGAAAGTGTGGGATGACATGTCGACGTTCCGCACTAATTACCAAGTCTGGGAATCAAAAGGTTTCCTACCTCGACAATAATCTCTCGCGTTTGGGCGGCATCTGCTGCCCCTTTTTTTACCCATTAGATATTTATGGAACAGGGAACGAATTATGGCTCAGCCTTCCTATTCGCCTTCTGCCTCGCCACTTGCTGACAGTATTGAACATGTCGTGCGATCCCTCGGACGCTTTTTTGCGTGGAGCTATCTCATTTTGATTGTGGTGATCATCACACAGGTTGTTCTGCGCAAGGTGTTCAGTAATGGGCAGATTGCGCTCGAAGAGCTTCAATGGCATTTGTACGCGATTGGCGTGCTTTTTGGTTTGTCATACGCCGAAATTACGGGCACGCATGTACGCGTCGATATTTTCTATCACCGATTTTCTGAGCGTGCAAAAGCATGGATAGAAATCATCACCGTCGCCTTCTTTGTTTGGCCATTTATGTACGTCATTTTTATCCATTCGCTCGACTTTGTGTATGAAGCTTGGCGCGTGGATGAGCGTTCTAACGCGCCGTCAGGTTTGCCTTGGCGTTGGGTGATCAAATCTGCCATCCCATTTAGCGCAGCATTGTTAGCATTTGCGAGTTTAGCGCGGGTATTGAGATCCATAGCATTTTTGCGGGGTAAGGGTTCGTCAGCATCAAATCACGGAGGTTCGCATGGAAGCGAATGAAATCCTCATTCTTGCCATGTTTGGCAGTTTTATTCTTCTCCTGTTTGTGGGTATTCCCGTTGCGTGGGTACTGGGCGGCGTGGGTGTGGCGTTTGCCATCATTGGTTATTACAGCGATATTTATTTAGACACATGGACAGGGCTGGATTTCACCACGCTTGGCCTTGTGGTTAACCGCCTTTACAAGATCATGAACAACTGGATATTGGTGGCACTTCCCATGTTTATCTTCATGGGGAACATGTTAGATAAATCCGGCGTAGCGGACCGCTTAATGCACTCCATGCAAGCGTTATTTGGACGTGTGCATGGTGGCTTGGCGATCACTGTCATGGCCATTGGGATCATTTTGGCAGCGTCGACAGGCATCATCGGGGCATCCGTCGTGTTGCTCGCGACCATGTCGTTGCCCGCCATGATGAAGCAGGGTTATCACCTTCCACTGGCACTCGGTACCATCGCATCTGCGGGCACGCTGGGTATCTTGTTACCTCCTTCGATCATGCTTGTCATTATGGCGGATCAGCTGGCGTTATCAGTGGGTGATCTGTTTATGGGTGCGATGGTGCCGGGTTTGATGCTGGGCGCTATTTATATTCTCTACTTGCTGATAGTTGGGCTGGTTAAGCCAACATCTATTCCGTTACCGGACGATGCTAAGGCGGTGGACTGGGGCGTAATCAAAGACGTTGCTAAAGCCATCGTGCCGACGTTTGCGCTGATCCTTGCAGTGCTAGGCTCCATTTTTGCGGGAATTGCGACGCCGACCGAGGCGTCAGGCGTAGGGGCATTCGGCGCTATTTTACTGGCGGCTTTTTATAAGCGTTTTTCGTTGTCAGTGTTGCGAGAAGTGCTCATCGATAGCTACAAAACCACGGCCTATATCTTTGCCATTTTCATTGGTGCAACCTGCTTTGCTTTAGTGCTACGAGAGTTGGGGGGCGATGAGTTCATCGAGCAAGCCTTCGAAGCGCTACCCTTTGGCCCGTATGGGGTGGTGGCGTTTATTTTGCTTGTGATTTTCCTCTTGGGCTTCTTCCTTGATTGGATCGAAATCACCTTGATTGTATTGCCGCTGCTTGCGCCCGTTGTACTGGGGTTAGACTTGGATATTGGCACCTATCATGGATTGGATAATGCGGAGCTTGTGTGGTTTGTCATGCTGGTGGCGATGGCACTGCAGACGAGCTTCTTAACACCGCCTGTGGGGTTTGCCTTGTTCTATCTGAAAGGGGTGTGTCCACCCGAGGTTAGATTGGTCGATATCTACAAAGGTGTGCTGCCATTCATTATTCTTCAATTGATTGCGCTGGTGGTTCTGGTCTTCTGGCCGAACTTAATATTGTGGTTACCGTCCGTGGCCTATGGCTAACAAAGGCATGCTGAACACCATTGTTTAGATAAAGAAAAAGCCGACAAGTGTCGGCTTTTTAACGTTTGCGAGCGTTGATTTAAGCGCTCACTGCGCCTGTTTTAGGCGAAGGATCATTTGTCATCACGCAGCGCGGCAATGCATTCATAGGCTTTGTGCAACACAGTGCCCGATTTGAATTTACCTTTAGCATCCAACTTGCCTGCAGTCATGCCTGTGAACAATTCGAGCGCTTCACTGACGTGGCTGATGGCGTAGATGTGGAATTGGCCTTTCTCAACGGCATGAATAACGTCTTTGCGTAGCATCAAGTTGTGCACGTTAGAAGCGGGAATGATCACACCCTGCGTGGATTTAGGGCCTTTGATGGTACAAGCATCAAAGAAGCCTTCGATCTTCTCGTTCACGCCGCCAATTGGTTGCGTTTCACCGAATTGGTTCATCGACCCCGTGATCGCCAAATCTTGGCGAAGCGGAATGCCAGAGATCGCCGAAATCACGCTACAGAACTCGGCCATTGACGCACTGTCGCCGTCCACACCACCGTAAGACTGCTCGAAGGTGAGCGTCGTCGTAAGTGGGATCTTGGCTTTCTTACCCAGCAGTGATGACAGGTACGCGGTTAAGATCATCACACCTTTCGAGTGAATGTTGCCGCCTAGTTTTACGCTTCGCTCGATATCAAGTACGCCGCCGTCTCCGAAAGAGGTGGTTGCCGTAATACGGTTTGGGGCACCGAACGCGTAATCTTGTGTAGCGAGTACCGAGAGGGCGTTGATTTGCCCGACCGACGTGCCTTTTGTTTGAAGCAGTGTCGTGCCGTTGGTAAAACCTTCCATTACATGGTCGCGCAAGCGACTCACACGCATGTCACGGCTTGCGAGGGCTTTCTCGACGTGTGAGGCTCGAATGATATTGGCGTTACTCACACGGGCTTGATAGTTCGATTCACGCAGCAGGTTCGCAATGTCTGCTGAGTGCAGTGAAAGTTTGTCTTGGTCACCGGATTGGCGAGAGCTGTGCTCAATGATTCGGCCAATCGCACCTTGATCACAGTGCAGCAAGTTGTTGTCATGACAGATGCTTGAAATGAATTTTGCGTATTTCATTTCGCTGTCATCATTACGCGGCATGTCATCTTCAAAGTCAGCAGTGACGCGGAACAGCTCACTGAACTCTGCATCATAGTGTTGAAGCAGTTGATAGGTTTTGTAGTCACCAAACAGAACGATTTTCACATCGAGTGGAATCGGCTCAGGCTCGAGCGAGATCGTGCCGCTCAAGGTCACTTCTCTTTCCAGTGAGCTCAAACTGACTTTGCGAGAACTCAGGGCACGCTTTAGGCCATCCCACACATAAGGGCGTTCAAGGACTTTGACGGCGTCGATCAGCAATACCCCTCCATTTGCACGGTGAATACTACCTGCACGGATCAGCGAAAAATCGGTGAATACGGTGCCTTTGTACGTGGCGTTTTCCACGTACCCAAAAATGTTGTGGTAGGTCGGGCTGTCTTCAACAATGACAGGTGGCACATCTTCGTCTTGTGCGACCAACACATTCACTTGGTAGCGACGTGGTAACTTTTTATCGAGTGCTGCGTAGGCGAGAGCCGCTTGGTCTTCGCTCTCTTCGAGGAAGATATCGAGGTTTTCGAGAATATCAGCCTGCATGCCTTTTAGGTATTTCTTCACCTGCGACAAATCTTGATACGTGTCGATCAGCGGCTTGATAAGACGGGCAACCACTTCAATCGCAATTTCTTCATCGAGCTTTTGTTGCTGTTCTGCGTATTGTTCTTCCCATTCGGTTAGCTTACGAACGAGGCCACGAAGCTGTATTTCTAGTTCGCGGATCACCTTGTCGAAATGGGCTTGCTCATCATCAGACAGCGCATCGAACGTTTCCTCTGTATGCGGTTCTTCGCCGTTCAGCGCGATGAATTGATAATCCCCCGCGGTGGTGATCGACAAACTGACACTCTGTGCTTTTGCATCGTTCGTGAGGGTTTGTAGCGCGCCTTCTTGTTGTTCCGTTAGCTGGCCTTTCAATACGTCTGCGCGGGTAAAGTACATCTCGTTATCAAACGCGAGGGGGAGGGCTTTACCCAACTTACCCATTAATTTTTCGATGTCTTTTTTCAGCGTGATGCCACGGCCAGCAGGCACCTGCAAAACAGTAGGGCAACGAGAGTCTTGGAAATTCGCGACGTAACACCAATCAAAAATAGGGTGGCTGTATTCCCAGTGGCGTTTGAGGTATCGCATCATCATGGTGCGCTTACCCAACCCGTTCTGGCCGACAGCGTAAATGTTGTAGCCTTTTTCTTTTATCGACATCGCAAACTCGACGGCTTGACGCGCACGATCCTGACCCACAATTTCGTCGAGGGGCTCAAGATGCTTGGTAGATGAAACGTCGAGTTTGTTCAGTTGTGAAGTGCGATAGAGCCTGTCACTGGTTAAAGAAGTCTGTGTCATGGTGCTCTCCTTTCGCTATGTTCAATATTTTCAGTGTAGCGCTCTTAACTTACTGATTTTGAGATAAACAGGTAAAGGATTGTTGGCAATGTGGGCTAGCGCACTTTATTCGGTATATTCTAGTGAACAACTGCACAAATATTGGCCAGTTGAAATCATAAAAAACGGCGCAAAGGCCGTTTCTAAGCCGGTATGTATCGAATCTTTTATACACGCGTTTCGTGTTAGTGTGCGGTCCAGCCACCATCAATAGTAATGGCTTGCGCGGTAATGTTTTTGGCACTTGGTGAACAAAGAAATAAGGCGGTATCAGCAAGCTCACTCAATGCAATAAAGGCTTTTTTGGGCATGGGTTTGAGCATGATGTCGTGAATGACTTCTTCTTCACTGATGTTGTGGTTTTTTGCTTGTGCGGCAATTTGATTTTCAACCAGCGGCGTTTTGACATATGAAGGGCACAGTGTATTGATGGTGACATCATGTTCTGCGCTCTCGAGTGCAATGGTTTTTGAAAAGCCGAGAATACCGTGCTTTGCAGAAACATAGGCGGATTTATACGGAGAGGCCACAAGGCTGTGGATTGAGCCAACATTGATGATGCGCCCAAAACCTTGACTATACATATGTGGTAAGAAGGCCTTGGTGAGCATGGCGGGACCCGTGAGCAAAATATCGATGATGAGTCGCCATGTCTCTTCAGGGAATTGCTCGAGTGCGGAAACGAATTGGATGCCTGCGTTGTTGATGAGTACATCAACAGGCTTCACGACACGAGACGGCGCTGATGCAATCTGCTCTGAGTCAGTGACATCGAGCTCAAGGCCATAAACCTCGGCATTGTGAGTCTCTCTCAGGGAGGCGACAGCACGTTCAAGGGCTTCGTTATTGATGTCTGAAAGCGTGACGCAGTAACCGTTGCTTGCAAACCCTTGGGCCATACCAAATCCGATGCCGCTTGCGCCACCTGTGATGAGGACGTGCTTTGCTGTCATGTGAGTTCTCCTTAACGCACCCTTTAAATGAAAGTGAGCACACCATTCGTATGCGCACTCTTATTAAATTAAGCGCGGATAAGTAAAACAGCAATGCGTAGAAGTACGCAAATAACCAATTAAATCATGGCCAGAATGCATTACTGCGCGTTGGGTTTGAGTTTGCTCAGTAGAGACACCACACCCACCACAATAACACCTGCAATCAATCCGATGATGCCGTTAAGTAGCGTGGGGACTACCGCTGAAATGATATCGCCAAGTGCGGGAATGAGCGCGGTTTCTCTTGCCGCTTCACCAATCCATTCAGACAACACATGCACACCGTGCGACAAAATACCGCCTCCCACCAAGAACATGGCTACCGTGCCGACAATGGACAAGGTCTTCATCAGGTAGGGGGCAAAAACAAGTAAGCCGCGCCCCACGGATTGTGCGATGGCTGCACGTTTTTTGCTGAGGTACAAACCTGCATCATCAATTTTTACGATAATGGCAACCAAGCCGTAAACGCCGATGGTCATGAGAAAAGCAATACCGAACAGGGTCACGACTTGGGTTAAGAAAGAACTTTCAGAGACCACCCCTAATGTGATCACGATGATTTCTGCAGATAAGATGAAATCCGTGCGGATGGCGCCTTTGATTTTTTCCGCTTCAAATTGCGCGGCGTTGAGGGTCGCGGTATTGAAGTCGTCGCTTGTCGTGTCGGGCGTGTCATCCTCTTTGTGGAAAAAGGTATGTAGTACTTTCTCTGCACCTTCAAAGCAGAGAAACAAACCGCCGAGCATAAGAAGCGGGGTGATCAACCATGGCGCAATTGCGCTGATGGCAAGCGCCGCGGGCACCAATATCAGCTTATTGAAAAATGAGCCTTTAGCCACCGCCCAGACAACGGGTAGTTCTCTGTCTGCTTTCACCCCCGATACTTGCTCAGCGTTCAGTGCAAGGTCATCACCCAGCACGCCTGCAGTTTTCTTGGCTGCCACTTTACTCATTACAGATACATCATCGAGTATGGTGGCTATGTCATCGAGCAGTGTGAGAAGGCTAGCGCCGGCCATGGTAATTCCTTATGTGACTGATAAAAAATGAGGCGGAAGTCCGCACCATAACTTATGTCATTTCTTCCATTGGGAAGTCTGAATTAAAGCTGTTTTTCAATTGCAGAAAGTAAAGTGTCAATGTCTTCACGAGAGACATTTTTGTGCGTAACAAAGCGCATGGCTTTGTGAGACGGCGACACCAAAATGCCTTGGTCTTTTAATGCGTCAGCCATGGCGCGAATATCGATATGTGACGACACATCTCCATAGACGATGTTGGTTTGAACCGGATAGATAAAGGTGTTGAACCCAGGGATCGCCCCTAATTTCTCAGAGAGATAACGCGCATTTTCGTGGTCATCTTTCAGGCGTTCTACGTTTTCGGTCAGTGCCATCATGCCTGCCGCCGCTAAAATACCGGCTTGGCGCATGCCACCACCGACCATTTTACGCAGGCGACGCGCTCGTTGAATGTAAGCTGCATCACCCAACAGCAACGAACCGACAGGCGCACCTAAACCCTTAGACAAACAAATGGTCATGGAATTGAAATGCTGAGCAATGTCTTTGATGTCGATTTCTAATGCGACTGAGGCGTTATAAACGCGAGCGCCGTCAAGATGCAGTTTTAGGTTATGGGTGTTCGCAAAATCACGCGCTTGTGCCAAATAGCGCATAGGAAGCACTTTACCACCGATGGTATTTTCTAAGCTCAGTAGCGTTGTGCGTGCGAAGTGGACATCATCGGGCTTTACAGCCGCTGCCAGCTTTTCAAAACACAAGGTGCCGTCTTTGTTGTTCTCGATCGGTTGAGGTTGCACTGATCCAAGAACCGCAGCACCACCTGCCTCATATTTGTAATTGTGCGCTTGTTGACCGCATAAATATTCGTCGCCACGCTCGCAGTGTGCCAAAATACCCAACAGGTTTGCTTGAGTGCCCGATGCGGTAAATATGGCCGCTTCAAATCCGTGTCTCTCTGCTGACCACCGCTCAAGCTCGTTGACGGTCGGATCATCGCCGTACACGTCATCACCAACTGGTGCATTCGCCATCGCGTTACGCATTTTTTCATCGGGTTGTGTCACTGTGTCTGAGCGCAAATCAATCATTTTTTTCACTGTCCTGATAACCACTATGATCGAATGATCAGAGTACTCTTGATTGTTGAAAAAGTAATTACAAAACATAACGAATACAAAACTTGTCCTTCACTTGAGTCAAGTGGCGAGTAGGGGCTTACGGAGTAGCAATGGAACTGTCTTGGCTGTTTATCTCGTTGGCGTGATTAGTTACAGGCTTCTCTAAGTTTTCCATCGGCGGGCTAGGTTTGGTTATCTTGCCCCTGATGATGTTGGCGTTCCCAGGGCCGGAAGCGCTTGGGGTGATTTTACCTTTCTACTTACTCACAGACCTGATAGCGGTAATGACTTATCGCAAAAATATCAACTGGAAGGTGCTCGCTAAATTGCTGCCTTTTGGCGCGCTTGGCATCGCGACTGGCATGTATGTATTAGGGACGGTAGACCCCGGCACCTTCATGACCTTCCTCGGTACTTTGATTTTTGCCTTGTTGGGCCTGTCTTTGTGGTTGGATTACCACCCTTTACCCATTTTCACTCACCCTTGGGCGGCAAGCCTTGCTGGGTCGTTATGCGGGTTTGTGGGGGTAATCGCTAACGGTGCTGGACCATTGATGGGCTTGTTTTTGCTTGAGCAGAAAATGGAAAAATCCGCCTACGTTGCTACGCGAGTTTGGGCATTCCTGAGCCTGAATCTAATGAAACTGGCCGGGCTGTTAAGCCTTGGGTTGATCAATGCCGAAACGTTGAAAGCCAGTGCTGTGGGATTACCCGCCCTGTTTATTGGTATGTGGATTGGCTATAAAGTGTTTGCGCGGATATCGCCGGAGCAATTGAAGGTGATTGTGCGCAGCATGATATCGCTCAGTGCCGCTCATCTCCTGTTTTTTAAATCGAATTAGTTTTGTGTGCGATTGATCAGAACGAATACGCTTTGATAAAGCCATCGAATAAAAGAAAACCCGCAGCCTTGGCTGCGGGTTTTCTATTTTACGGGCAATGAACCGCTATCGATTTAGCTTTTCAATAATTGCCAGTAACGGTTGTAAATGCTGACCGCATCACCAACGTCATTGGTGAATTCGCCTTTTTCTACGTCCTCATCAGACGGGAAAATGGTGTTATTTTCGGTGTATTCAGCAGAGAGCTTTTCTTTTGCGCGCTTGCTTGGCGCTGGGTAGCCCAGCTCTTCAACCATGGCAGCTTGGTTTTCAGGGCGGTACATAAAGTCGATAAACTTATGCGCCAGTTCTTTTTTCTCAGCGTTTTTAGGAATGATGAAGTTATCCATCCAAAGGATTGAGCCTTCTTCTGGGTAAACGAAATGGATGCTGTCCATTTCTTCCTGGGCCATGTAGGCATTACCGTTCCACTGCTGACCAATGCCCACTTCACCCGTTACAAAAGGAACGTGTGGCGCATCAGAGTTATAGACGACAACGCCTGGGCGAAGGTCGACCAATAGTTCGTAGGCTTCTTTGATTTCAGCTTCATTCTTGGTGTTGATACTGTAGCCTTTGGCTTTTAGCGCCATGCCAAATACATCGCGCACATCATCAAGCAACATCAGTTGGCCTGCGAAATCTTCACGCCATAAATCAGCCCATTTGGTCACGTCGCCGCCATCAACAATGTCACCGTTGTAACTAATCGCGGTTACGCCCCACACATAAGGCAGTGAGTAGTCGTTGTTTTTATCAAACGGCTGAGCCATCAATCCGGGAATGATGTCTTTCACATGAGGGATTTGCGACTTGTCGATTTTCGCCAACATGCCTTCATCACTCATGCGTTGAATGAAGTAGGTTGATGCAAAGGCAAGATCGTAGCCTTTACCATCAAGCAGCTTCAGCTTGGTATACATGGATTCGTTGTTTTCAAACGTCGAGTAATTTACCGTCACATCATATTCTTTCTCGAACGCTTGAATCACGTTCATGGGCATATATTCGGCCCAGTTATAGATGTTCAGTACTTCGCTGTTTGCAGAAACGCTGAAAGATACAGATGCGGAAAGTGCGATGCTTACCGCTTTCACCCCTTTAAGATATTGGTTCATATGTGTTGTCCTTAAATGGCTATACCAAGCCGAAATTCGAACGCGCATCATCAAAAGAAACGCTGTGACTGTCAATCAATTAACCCCTTAATAAGTAACAAAGTGTGCGCGAGGTATTGATCGCATTATCTCCTTGCCTGTTGTGGGGCTTAGTGCGAATATTCGCCATCATTTTTTCATTCAACCCTTTCCATATAAGCAGGATTTAGTCACAAGATGGCGAAAGAAAACGGGTATATCGATAGCTACTACCAATCAACGGCGAATGTATTGGCTGAACAACCAGCGCTAACCAACGACATTCAAGCTGATGTTTGTATTATTGGCGCGGGTTTGACCGGTACGAATGCCGCGATTGAATTGCGTAAGCAAGGCATGAGCGTTGTTGTACTTGAAAGCCAGCGTATAGCATTTGGCGGTTCAGGTCGTAATGGTGGTCAGGCGCTGGTGGGTTACTGCCTAGGCTTGCGTGAAGTTGATGAAACCTACGGCCCTGAGTGGGGCAAACAATTGTGGGATTTGTCTGTCGAATCTATCGATATCATTCGTGAGCGCATCAGTGAATTCAACATCGATTGTGATTTCCAAGAAGGCTACATTGAGCTTGCGTTGAACAAAGGCCAAGAAGAAGAACTGAAATCTTGGCATGAACTCAAGCACGGACGTTACAACTACCCTGTTGCCGAGTGGTGGGACACTGACAAGATTGATCAGGTTGCTAATACGCGTCGTTACTTAGGCGGTCTGTTTGACTCAAACAGTGGCCATGTCCATACGCTGAACTACACACTAGGCTTGGCGCAAGCGGCGATTTCCATGGGTGCAGAGATCTACGAAAACAGCCCAGTGATCAAAATTGAAAAAGGCACGGGCTTTAACACGGTGAAAACCGCGAAAGGTAGCGTGAAGGCGACACAAGTATTGCTTGCATGTAATGCCTACCTTGATGGTCTGCACCGTCGCGCGCAATCTAAAGTGCTTCCTGTGGCGTCCTATATTGCAGTCACTGAGCAATTAGGCGATCGCAACCCGATCACCAACAACATGGCGATGTCTGATCTGAACAACTGTTTGGATTATCTACGCCCAACAGCCGATGGCCGAATTCTTTTCGGCGGTGTGAACCACCCATTCAACGGTGAATACCCAGACAGCCAAGAACGTCTGCGTCAACGCATGTTGAAAGTGTTCCCACAATTGGGTGATGTGAAGATGGAATACCACTGGGGTGGTTTGTTCGCCGTTACGCGCAGTTACATGCCGGAAATCGCGCACTTGGGGAATGACATTTACACCGCGCATGGTTACACAGGGCATGGCGTGGGCCTGACAAACATTGCTGGCCGTGTTGTGGCAGAGGCCATGGCAGGACAAGCAGGGCGCTTTGATGTGTTCTCCCGCGTGAAACACGGCTGGATCCCTACACCTGAAGTATTGCGTAAGCCTGCATTGGCGATGGCAATCTGGAAAGCCAAGATGGAAGATGCGCTCGCGAAATAAGTGACTGCTTAGAGACCGCTTGGATTCACAAAAGGTTGGCGTTGCTGCCCTTTTGTCGTTTTTGAGTCTTTCATTTTTGTTGATGACGTTGAGTAAGACGACATTTGATCGCACGGACAATGATCATCGTAAAAGACTGGCTGATGAAATGTCTTAGGGATTGGCCTTGTTTGTTTTCCTTTCACTCAGTTAGAGTGATTGAAAACAAAAAAAGGACAAGAGCGAATGCTGCAAGGCGACATGTTCGGGGAAACGGGGTGGCTCACTATTCCGGATGGAAAGCTGTTCTGGCAACCAAACTTTTTCTCTGAGGAGGAGGCGGCCGAGATTTTCTCTGAGCTTCTTTCCACGCTTCCTTGGCAACAACAACCTATCTCAATGTTTGGGCGAGAGGTGCTGCAACCTCGTCTTCAAGCATCTTTTGGTGATAAGTCTTATGGTTATTCAGGACTTGAACTGCCCGCGGCCAAAATGCCACCTTCATTAGAGCAATTAAAAAAAAGCTGTGAGGCACAAGCCAATACGTCGTTTAATTCTGTGCTCGCCAATCTTTATCGAGATGGGCAAGACTACATGGGGTGGCATCAAGACAATGAAGTGGAGCTAGGCAAAGAACCAGCAATTGCTTCGTTAAGTTTTGGGGAAACACGTCGTTTTGTGCTCAAACACTTTGAAAGCGGGGAAAAAAGGGAATTTGAATTGAATTCCGGCGCATTGCTGATAATGGCGGGTAAAATTCAGACTTATTGGCAACACTCAATTCCCAAAACCGCGAAAATGAAAGGGCAGAGAATTAACCTCACCTTCAGAAACATCATTTTTTAGCGATGATCGCGGTGATTTTTAAGACGATATGGTCGATTTATATCGCCTTTGGCGTGATTTTGAGCGAACGAACTTTTTTTTAATGATTTGTGTTGACTAGATCACGCGAATCCGTAAAATGCCGACCCATACCGCAGCGGAAGACAACTTCTAAAGCGGAAGGAAGCAAAGGCGCGTTGGCAGAATGGCTATGCAGCGGATTGCAAATCCGTGGACCTCGGTTCGACTCCGGGACGCGCC
>JBELME010000051.1:0-18589 GCA_042096095.1 Enterovibrio sp. | reverse complement strand
CTTTCACACCCAACGCCACCTGTTTTTGATACGGTAACGGAAAATAACAAACTGCGTAATCGCGATGAAATTCAGTTTTGGATTGACTACATCGACGATGCAGATTTCCTTTATGACGACAAAGGCAAGGTTGGTGGGCTTTCCAAGAAAGCCCACTTCGTGGTGATGGGCGATCTGAACGCTGATCCTTTAGAAGGTGACGGTTTTCAAGAAACCATCGGCGCTTTGCTGTCGCACCCTCGCGTGAATCAAACCGCAACAGAAGGGAATTTAACGCCCACCAGCACGGGGGCATTGGAGGCAAATAACCCTGGGCAATACCCTGAGCGTGTAACCAGCACCTTTGGTTTGCGGGTTGATCATGTCATTCCATCTGCAGGTTTACACGTCATTGAGTCTGGTGTGTTTTGGCCTGCAAGTGGTGAAGAAGGCCGTTTACTGATGAACGATGAGCGGGTAGGACAATATGGTGATGGGAAAGACATTTCGTCAGACCACCGTTTAGTCTGGAACGTTGTTGAGTTCTACTAAACGCATTTTAGCTCTCATTAAAAGAAAGAAACCGAGCGGAATGCTCGGTTTCTTTTTTGTGTGTAGTGACGCGCTTATCGGCGTGAGCGTTGCTGTTGTTTCAACGCTAGCTTTTCTGCGCGACGCGCTTCTTTCTGTTTGATGGCATCGGCTCCCACGTGGGTTTCTCCGCGCGCTGCAGCCAATTGAACCTGTTTTTCTCGTTCGCGAAAATTCGCTAATTGTTCATCCGTGTGTGTGCCGAAACATTTCGGGCAGCTGACACCTTGTTCAAACTGCGGCGATTGCTTGTCTTCTTCCGTAATCGGTAAACGACATGCGTTACACAAACTGTAATCGCTCTGCTCTAGCTGGTGGTTCACGGCAACGCGGCCATCGAAGACGTAGCAGTCGCCATTCCAAAGGCTGTTTTCTTCCGGCACATCTTCAAGGTATTTAAGTATGCCGCCCTCAAGGTGATACACCTCATCAAACCCTTGCTCTTTCATGTAGGCCGTGGATTTTTCACAACGAATGCCGCCGGTACAAAACATCGCAACTTTTTTGTGCTTCGTTGGATCCATGTTTTCTTTTACGTAATCTGGAAACTCACGGAACGTTTCTGTGTTTGGGTTAACCGCACCTTCAAATGTGCCGAGTTCAATCTCGTAGTCATTACGTGTATCCACCACGAAAACCTCAGGATCAGAAATCAGTGCATTCCAGTCAGAAGGCTTTACGTAGGTACCGACCACATGACGAGGATCGATGCCTTCAACGCCCATGGTGACGATTTCTTTTTTCAGTTTGACCTTGGTGCGATTGAACGGTTGTTCATCAGAAAAGGATTCTTTGAAATTAATACCTGCCAGTCGTGGGTCAGCATTCAAATAAGCGAGTAGGGTATCAATGCTTTCGCGCTTCGCTGCCACAGTGCCATTGATGCCTTCTTGTGCGAGCAATAAGGTTCCACGAACTTCATGTTCATCCATCAGCGCACTTAACGGCGCCTGAATGTCTTTATAGTCCTTTAATTCAACAAATTTATACAATGCACAAATGACAAACTGACTCACACGGTATCCTTTTACTACAGGTTTAATTAACGGCGAACAGTGTAACTGATGGACGCTTATATAAACATGCAGCAAAATTGTGGTTATTGCGATACAAATCCGCAAAATTCCAACAAAGAATAACGAATGAACACCGCGATGAATCAATTTAAAAAGTCGAGACGAACTCAGCTTTAGCTTTAGCTTTGGAATAGATTTACCATTTAGGTAAGCACTTAGAAATCCTTTTGGATTACCTTCTCAATGTTTCTTTCCGCCAGTGTAGCGATAGTCAACGAAGGGTTTGCGTCACCTGTGTTACCAGGGATCAACGCGCCATCCATGACATACATATTAGGCAGCCCTTTCACACGGCCATACATGTCTGTCGCCTTGCCGATTTCCATACCGCCAACAGGGTGAGCACCGGTAAAAATGACATCATCAAACCCAGGTGCGCCAAGACGCTGCCAGTTTCTGATGGCTATATTGGTGTTCACTTTTCGCATCGAGTGGGTTGCATCGGCTTCGAGGGATTTAGGGTAATGCAACACGGCGTCGTTTTTTGCGCCGTCGTAGTAGAAGTAACTACGGCTGTTGAAATCTGCAGTGACAGCAAGCGACATTGAAACGCTTACTTCAGCGATCGCGGCATTGGCCCAGTTCTCTGCGATAATTGGGTTGTCCCCGTGTTCTTTTACATAAATGGCTGACGGCGATGGTGATGCTTGAGGCCCGCCTTGAGGTAAACCAAACAGAGACTGCCTAAAGGCCATGGGGTTGCCGTTGTCACCCCAGTTTTTACCCCACATAATCATTCAGCTCAGGCAGCGTCGCTTTCGCACGCACTAGCATACGCGGGGTGTGATACGCGCCTGCCGCCATAATGAGCTTGTCGCATGTTGAACTGGCATGATTCATTCCTTATTTTTTCAAAATCGTATTTTTTACGTAACCAACTGGGTGAACCGAAAACAGCACACGTAGACATTAGCATCGTGGTGCTGAGTGACGTTCACAGTACAACTATGTGGCTTCTCTATTCGGTTCACAACAGAAGAGATATTTACGTGGAGCATAGAAATTCTTTACTGTTATACGGTTGAGAAACCATGAATAAAAATAAGATTTCTATAAGGCTAATGCTTTGGTGTAATCCCTAGGGTTGCAAAGAAGGGGCAAAATCAGAATGGTGGGGCGTTTATCGTGGACTGTGATAGAATTAGGCCAATTTTGACATGGTATCTCCGCATTCATTATTGCCAAAAAGTTACCATCCTCAGCTATTCATCCATTTCAGCATTTCTTGGACAACGTTTTGACCGGTTCAAATCATCAAAATAACGCAAAAACACTGTTCGCCGCACTCGACGACTGCATGATCAAAGACAGATTTCGTCTAAGCAAACGTATCAAAGGGGCGCAACGCATTAAGAAAGACGAAGCCCGTCAGGCCGTCTTTGAAGAAATCGCCGTTGATATTGCGCGCTCAATGCAAATCAAGCTGCAACGCCAGTCAGCGACACCAAGGATTTCTTACCCAGAGCTATTGCCTGTTAGTCAGAAAAAAGACGATATCGCAGAGGCCATTGCCAATCACCAAGTGGTCATTGTGGCGGGTGAAACAGGTTCGGGTAAAACCACCCAGCTTCCTAAGATTTGTATGGAGCTTGGCCTAGGTGTGTCAGGCGTCATTGGCCATACACAGCCACGTCGACTTGCTGCACGTACGGTTGCGACACGCATTGCCGAAGAGCTTGAAACCGAACTGGGTAAAACCGTGGGTTACAAGGTTCGATTTAATGACCAAGTGTCGGATGAATCGAGAGTCAAACTGATGACCGACGGTATCCTGCTGGCTGAAATCCAGCACGACCGTTACCTCAATCAGTACGACTGCATCATCATTGATGAAGCCCACGAACGCAGTTTGAACATCGATTTCATTCTTGGCTACCTCAAGCAACTTCTGCCGAAACGCCCAGATTTAAAACTGGTTATCACGTCAGCCACCATCGACCCAGAGCGCTTTTCTAACCACTTCCGTGGTGCGCCAATTATTGAAGTGTCAGGTCGTACGTATCCCGTTGATGTCCGTTACCGTCCTATTGTGGAAGACAGTGATGATACGGATCGCGATCAGCTACAAGCCATTTTTGATGCGGTGGATGAGCTTCATGCCGAAGGTCCTGGCGATATTCTGATTTTCATGAATGGTGAGCGAGAAATCCGTGATACCGCGGATGCGCTGACCAAACGCAACTTACGCGACACAGAAATTCTGCCGCTGTATGCACGCTTATCGTCTGCAGAACAAAACCGTGTGTTCCAAACACACGGCGGTCGCCGTATTGTTTTGGCAACCAACGTCGCGGAAACCTCGCTAACGGTTCCTGGCATCAAATACGTGATCGACCCAGGTACGGCGCGTATTTCGCGTTACAGTTATCGTACCAAAGTACAACGCCTGCCGATTGAAGCCATTTCGCAAGCGAGTGCGAACCAGCGTAAAGGGCGCTGTGGTCGTGTTTCTGACGGTATCTGTATTCGTTTGTTCTCTGAAGAGGATTTCCTTTCTCGTCCGGAATTTACGGATCCTGAAATTCTGCGCACCAATTTGGCCTCCGTTATCTTGCAAATGACGGCGATTGGCCTTGGTGACATCGCCGCATTCCCGTTTGTTCAGCCACCGGATAGCCGTAACATTCAAGATGGCGTGCGTCTTCTTGAAGAGCTTGGTGCGCTAAAAGAGGGTGGCGGTAAGGACGAGGCGAAGCGTCTAACAGACACAGGGCGTGCATTGGCACGTCTGCCAATCGATCCGCGATTAGCGCGTATGGTGTTGGAATCTGCCCGTTTAGGTGCATTGAAAGAAGTGATGGTGATTGCATCGGCACTGTCGATTCAAGATCCGCGTGAACGCCCGTCAGACAAGAAACAAGCCTCTGACGAGAAGCACAGTCGCTTCAACGACAAAGAATCAGATTTCGTCGCGTTCGTGAACATGTGGGATTACATTGCCGAGCAACAAAAAGCATTGTCAGGCAATCAATTCCGTCGCCAGTGTAAGAAAGAGTATTTGAACTACCTGCGTGTTCGCGAGTGGCAAGATGTTCACTTCCAAATTCGTCAGGTGGTGCATGAGCTTGGGTATAAGATCAACCAGGAACCTGCAGATTACCAAGCGGTTCACACCGCGTTATTGGCGGGTTTACTTTCTCACATTGGTTTGAAAGACCAAGAGAAGAACGAATACCAAGGTGCACGGAACGCGCGCTTCGGCATCTTCCCAGGTTCTGGCTTGTTCAAAAAGCAGCCGAAATGGGTCATGGTTGCTGAGTTGGTTGAAACCTCGAAATTGTGGGGCCGTGTTGCTGCGAAGATTCAACCTGAATGGGTAGAGCCGCTCGTCAAGCATTTGATCAAGCGAAGCTACAGCGAACCGCATTGGGAGAAAAAACAAGCGGCTGTCTTTGCTCACGAGAAAGTGATGCTGTATGGCATTCCGATCGTGCCAAAGCGCAAGGTGAATTACAGCCATATTGATGCTGTCATCAGCCGTGAAATCTTCATCCGCTCTGCGCTAGTAGAAGGGGATTGGGAAACCAAGCACAAGTTCTACCACCAAAACCGCAAGTTGTTGGCGGAAGTGGAAGAGCTCGAGCTTAAATCTCGCCGCCGCGATATTTTGGTGGATGACGAGACGCTTTATGGTTTCTACGATCAGCGTATCGATCATACCGTGGTGTCTGGCCGTCATTTTGACGTGTGGTGGAAGAAGGTCAGCAAGAATGAACCGGAAAAGCTGAACTTTGAAAAGAACATGCTGTTGGCGGGTGATGCCAGCCATGTGACTGAGCTGGATTACCCGAACTTCTGGTTCCAAGGCAACTTGAAGTTACGTCTGAGTTACCAATTCGAACCCGGCGAAGACCATGATGGCGTGACGGTGCATGTGCCATTGCCGGTGCTCAATCAGGTCGACCCAGAAGGATTTGATTGGCAAATTCCAGGGTTACGCCACGAATTGATTGTTTCTCTGATCAAGTCACTACCAAAAACGTTACGTCGTAACTTTGTGCCAGCGCCAAACTATGCCTCTGCCTTCCTACAGCGTGTTACGCCAATGGAAATGCCGCTGCTTGATGCGTTAGAGCGCGAATTGAAGCGCATGACGGGTGTGACAGTGTTGCGCGATAACTGGCAAACCGATCAGTTGCCGGAACACTTAAAGATGTCTTTCCGCGCGGTTGACCATAAGAACCGCAAGCTAAAAGAAAACCAAGATCTCTATGCGTTAAAAGACAGCTTGAAAGAGAAGGTGCAAGAAACCCTGTCTCAAGTGGCGGATGACGATATTGAACAGCAAGGCTTAACGACGTGGAGCTTTGGTGCATTGCCACAAATGTACACGCAAAAGCGGGGTGGTTTTGAAGTGAAAGCCTTCCCGGCCATTGTCGATAACAAAGACTCGGTAGGCATCAAGCTTTTCGAAACGGAAGATGAGCAACAGCAAGTGATGGCCCAAGGTCAACGCCGATTGATTTTGTTGAACGTGCCGTCACCGATTAAATACCTTCACGACAACTTGCCGAACAAGTCGAAGCTTGGTCTGTACTTTAACCCGTACGGGCGCGTGTTGGATTTGATTGATGACTGTATTGCCTGTGGTGTCGATAAGCTTGTCGAAGCGCAGGGCGGTTTGAAGTGGCAGTCTGACAACTTTAACGCGCTCAAAGAAGTCGTTCGCGGCGAACTGGGTGATACCGTGGTCGACATCGCTAAGCAAGTGGAGCAAATCCTGACGACGGCGTTCAACATTAACAAGAAGTTGAAAGGCAAAATCGACTTTACCATGGCATTTGCGATGTCAGACATTAAGGCGCAGGTCGACGGTTTGATCTTTAAAGGCTTTGCGACCGAATGCGGTTGGAAACGCTTGCCTGACATTCAGCGGTACTTAAATGCCGTAGAGCGTCGATTAGATAAATTGCCGGTTGATCCTAATCGAGATCGTTTACACATGCTGAAAATTGAATCTGTGACCGGTGATTACAAAGAGTTGTTAAACAAGATCCCGAAAGGGCAAAAAGTGCCAACAGCCGTGAAAGACATTCGCTGGATGATAGAGGAGCTTCGCGTGAGTTTCTTCGCTCAACAACTCGGCACGCCTTACCCAATTTCAGATAAGCGCATCAAGAATGCCATTGACCAAATTTAATTATTTTACACCTCTGTATTAAAATAGAGTCACAAGTATCGATAAATAAAAAGCCAGCGCCCAGGCTGGCTTTTTTGCGTATATCCCCTATGGCAAGATTCCGCATTCACAGGAAGCAAGGCGGCAAAGACAGGCCGTTTACGCTGTTTTCTTGTGTTTGTGGCCCAATGCGCAGAGAAGAATGGATCACCCTTCATTATCTAAATCATTGAATTTTTTTTATGTAATCCAAGTCACTCATCGATCACTCGCTGTTCTGGCACGGATTTTGGTACGCATTACAACAAAGCGGCAATCCCAAACCACATCGGGTAAAGGCATTGCTTTGTTGGGTTAAGTATCATTTTTTAAGGGAATACCATGTTTAGGGCATTAAAAGCATTTTGTGCGCTGACGTTAATCGCATTTTCTACCTTGATGTATTCAAGTGCTGCAGCAGCAACACCGCTGCCTGACGCTTATACCATGTACAACCAACTCGGCGTAAAACACGAACTTTCGTTTGAAAAATTTGCCGACGCTTACAATCACTTCAAATTCAGTCGAAGCGCACGACCTGTGTTTACACTGATCGACTACGGTAAACCATCGTCAGAGAAACGCTTTTGGGTGTTTGACGTGGCGAAACGCAAAACCTTGTTTTCATCGTATGTCTCTCACGGCAAAAACAGCGGCCACCTCTATGCGAAAAAGTTTTCAAACCGTGTGAATTCACACCAAACGTCTCTCGGTGTTTTCCGCGCCAGCGAAACCTACTATGGCAAGCATGGTTATTCTTTGCGGTTAGACGGACTTTCGAAAGGGGTGAATGATAACGCTAGACGCCGCGCTATCGTTATTCATGGTGCCGCTTATGCTAATCCTAAAGTTATCTCTCAAACAGGCCAACTTGGGCGCAGTTGGGGCTGCCCCGCGTTACCGAGCTACTTGTCTAAAAAGGTGATTAACACCATTAAAGACGGCACTTTTATCTATGCGTATGCATGAGTAGAAACATAACAAGTCACCGTTAAACAGAGTGTTAAGCATGAAAGGCGCGTATCGAGAGAACGCGCCTTTTTACTGTATGCAAATGCAACTACATATGTCTATCTACTAAGACAGTCCCATTCACGGAGACCAAATTAGAGTCTCTTTCGCTCACAGACAACAATGCATTTCGATGAGTGTGTTAGGGATTTATCTACGTTGATAGGGACGGAAAGTAACAGTGAAACATAGCGTTAGCATCAATATTCTGAGCATCGCATTATTGAGTAAAAGCCATGCTCATGCTCTGGGGAAGCCTCAAAGCACAACCTACCTCCCACTGCTTGCAATGGACTATGAACACAGTGACTCGCGAGATTGGTCTCGGTACGTATACAGTGAAAAGCTTGATGGGATCCGCGCGTATTGGACAGGCGAGCGTTTGGTCACGCGCACGGGCCATGACATTCACGCACCTCGTTGGTTTACGGATGTGTTGCCTGTATTTCCCGTGGAAGGCGAATTGTGGGGCGGAAGAGGGAAGTTCGAGCACACATTATCGGTGGTGATGGATGACATGCCGAACGAGCAAGAATGGAAAACCATTCGCTTCATGTTGTTTGATGCGCCTAATCAGCAAGGAAACTTTGCACAACGAACCCAAGCCATAGAAGAGTATTTGGCGTCTTTGTCTGATTCACTTACTGACTCTACTGATCATCTCTCTCTGATTCCTCATTACCCCGCTCAAAGCGATGCACACATTCAAACAGAACTGAACAGACTTCATCAATTAGGGGCGGAAGGCATCATGTTGCGCCATGTTGATGAAATCTATATTCAAGGCAGGGACATCAGCCTGCTTAAAGTAAAAATTGCGCAAGATGCCGAAGCAGACGTGATTGGTTATGTGGAAGGCAAGGGGAAGTACACCAATATGATGGGCGCGATTGTTGTTCGTATGGATAACGGGAAAACCTTCAAGATTGGGTCGGGGTTTAGCGACAAACAACGCGAAGCGCCACCACCGATAGGCAGCAAAGTAACATACCGCTACAACGGATACACCAAGTATGGCATTCCAAAGTTTGCGCGATTTGTACGCATTGATAAAACCAAGCAATAACTCGCTAACTTAATACCCTGATCTCGCTTCATTGCGACGTGTTTTATCTATCGACGCTTGTTGGCATGTAAGCAAGCGCGTTTCTCTCTACGTTACCCGTCACACTTCCATCATTGTTTGTGGCGAAAGCGGCTATCTGTTCAGAAACTTAAAGCATAAAGCATTGAAGAAGCGCGTGTACAAGGAGTAGGTCGAATGCAAAAACCTCGTCGTCCCACCATGCAAGACATTGCTGACCACGTTGGCGTGACCAAAATGACCGTGAGTCGATACCTGCGTTCACCTGAGAAGGTGGCACCTCAGACTGGCGAGAAAATCGCCGCCGCGTTGGAAGAGATTAGTTACATCCCCAATTGTCTGCCAAACATTCTTTCAAACCAATGCAGCCAAACCCTGGGGGTGATTCTGCCGTCGTTAAGCCATCCCGTATTCCAAGGTTTGATTCGTGGGATCGAGAGTGTGGCCGAAGAATCCGGTTATCAGTTGATGTATGCCCAATACGACTATGACCAAGCCGTTGAAGAAAAGCGGATTGAGACGCTGTTGTCTTTCAATGTGGATGGTTTGATTTTAGCGGGATCAGACCACTCGGCGAGAAGCCAAAAAATGCTCAAAACCGCTGGTGTGCCTGTGGTTGAGATGATGGAATCAAGCGACACCTCATCGACGCCGTCTGTGGGCGTCGACAACAGGTTCGCCGCACGCTCTATGGTAATATGATGATTGAACGTGGTTATAAGCATATCGTTTGTTTGAGCGCGAAAAAGGGCATATTCACCCGAGAGAAGACACAAGGCTATGTCGAGGCGATGGACGAGCATTCGCTCACGCCTCGCAGTCTGTCAGCGAAGTCGATGTCTTCGGTCTTTCTCGCGCGGCAGATGAGATCGCGGCGGGGGTGCTGCTTGAGTGTCAGCGACAATCTATTAACGTGCCAGAGGACATCGGTATTGCAGGTGTGCATGCACTCGACATCGGCCAATCCATGATGCCGCGATTGGCCAGTATTGTGACACCCGACCGCCAAACCGGAGAGAAAGCCATGCTCTCTTTACTGGCGCAAATACAAGGCGTACCGCACAGAACCGCACCGCTTGAATTTGAGTTAGATGAGGGAGAAAGCCTTCTCCCTGAATTTGTTTAATCGATGCCAAACGGAGATTTACACATCTTCTTCTAATGCTTCTCGTTGTTTCTGCTTTTTACGGCTGATAGAGGTGACACCGGTCGTCGCTGCATCGAGTAAATAAAGGATAGAGCGATAGGGAATACCGCTGTGTCGCGTCAGGCCAATCTCACAGGTTCGGCTGTTACTGAACCCCTTCGTACAGCCCTCGGGAATTTGTTCTTTTAACGGTGCAGTGGCGGATGCATTCAATTCCGGGGTGAAAAAGCCTTTAACACCTGCAAAGCCGCAGCATTCAATGTGTTCAGGCACGACGACATGCTTCGCGCATCGCTTTGCGACCTTTTCAAAGTTATCTGCTAACCCCATACGACGCGTGCTGCAGGTGATGTGCAGCATCACCGTGTCATCAATGGGGGTGATATCCAGATCGTCAAACAAATACTGCATGATGAACTCAGACGGTTCGAACACATCGAGCGGGAAAGTGAGTCCTTCATGGGTGAGTTTTTTACAGGGACTTGTGTCCATGAGGATGGGCCATTTACCGAGTTCACTTGCTTGCCAAAGTGCCGCTTCAAGTCTGTAGTGCTTGTCTTTACTGATGTCTTTCATGCCTTTACTGTCATAGGGCATGCCACAGCAAAGGTTGTTAAGCTGTTTAGGAAGAATCACTTGATAGCCTGCGCGCTCAAGTAATGACACTGTCACTTCTGTGAGGCTTCTTTCTTCCTCACTGCCAATTTCATTGCCCATGCTGCGGCTGGAGCAAGACGGGAAATACACCACCTTCTTCTGACGGCGCTCTGCGCTCGCTTTCAATCGATAAGCATTGGGCGAAGGGAAAGCAGCATGCCATTCTGGTGTGCGTTGATGCGTTATGTTTCTTAACCCGTTCACTGTCGAACCTAGCGCTTTCTCTCCCAACATATGCTGAAGCACCTGATTGGTTTTGAGGCTTATCTTGGTCAAGGAGGTCACGGTTGAAAAATGCTTTGCAGTCCAGCGCGCGATCGGTTGGTAACTTTGGTATTTTTCAGTGCGGATTTGCTTGATCAAATCCCCCGTATTAATGCCAACGGGGCAGCGCTCTGCACATAAGCCGGTAGCGGCACAGGTATCAACGCCCAGATAATCAAATGTCTTCTTCAATTCCGCTTTACGTGATTCGTCGGCATTGGGGGTGTTTTCGAGTCGCCGTAATTCTCGGTACAGCACGATGCGCTGTCTCGGTGACAGGGACAAGGTTCTAGAGGGGCACACCGCTTCACAGAACCCACACTCGATACAGCGGTCAATCAAGTCATCTGCTTTGGGCATCGGTTTTAAATGGGTAATGTGGGCATTCGGATCATCGTTGATGATCACGCCGGGATTGAGTAATCCGTGCGGGTCAAAAAGGGTCTTAATGCGTTTCATCAAGGCGTACGCATCTGAGCCCCATTCCAGCTCCACATAGGGCGCCATGTTACGTCCAGTACCATGTTCAGCTTTCAATGACCCTTGGTATTTCACCGCTACAAGTTGTGCGACTGCATCCATGAAATCGCCATAACGTTTTATTTCACGTTGCTCATCGAACCCTTGGGTAAAGACAAAGTGCAAATTCCCTTCGAGTGCATGGCCAAAAATGATGGCTTCATGGTATTCGAATTCATCAAACAAGGACTGCAGTTCACGTATGCCATTCGCGAGATGTTCAACCGGAAATGCTACGTCTTCAATGATAACGGTCGTACCTGCTTCTCTGACTGCGCCCACGGCGGGGAACATGCCTTTTCTGATTCCCCAAAGTGTCCCGACCGTACGCGCATCGGACGTAAACGCCACTTGATGTGGTATGCGATAATCCGACAAGGTCTCAATGATCTGCTGGCATTGGGTATTTAGTGTGGTCTCGTCACTGGCGCGCGATTCAATCAATAGGGCGCAATGTTCAAGATTTAACCGTGGCATGAAGTCAGGCATGCCTGCTTTATCGGCGACAGAGCGAAGGGCGCGTCCATCCATCATTTCAACGGAAGAGACAGGGCAATGGGACAACGCGGTGACGGCCAGTGATGCAGATTCGATGTCTTCAAATACCATTAACGCAGATGCTTTGTTCGGATGCTCAATCACGGTGTTGTACGTAATGTCTGCGATAAACCCGAGTGTGCCTTCTGAACCCACCATCAAATGGGTTAACACGTCGATAGGATCGGTGAAATCAATCAGTGCATTGAGCGCATAGCCCGTGGTGTTTTTCAGTCGGTATTTGTGTGCAATGCGGGATTTAAGCTCAGGGTTGCTGGAAACATCCTCACACAGTTGCTTAATTCCCTCGACCAAGTGCGCATGGGAGGCCTTGAATGCTTCTACAGATTCGGGGTTTTCAGTATCCAACAGCGTACCGTCTTGAAACACGATCTTCATGGCTTGAACGGTGCGATACGTATTCTGTGCCGTCCCACAACACATGCCACTGGCATTGTTGGCCGCGATGCCACCAATTTTACAGCTGTTGATGGAGGCAGGATCAGGGCCTATTTTGCGTTGGAAAGGGGCGAGGTAGCGGTTCGCGTCCGCCCCGATCACGCCTGGCTGTAGACGAATCTGCTCACCGTTATTGAGGATGTCATGATGTCGCCAGTTATCTGTCAGCGTAATCAGTACGGAGTCTGTGACCGCTTGACCTGACAAGCTGGTGCCTGCGGCGCGAAAAGTAAAAGGAAAGGCAAAGTCGCTGCAGGTTTTGATGATAAACAGAATGTCACCGAGATCGTCTGCTTGGACAATCACTTTTGGAACGAGTCGATAAAAACTCGCGTCTGTGCCATACGCCAATCGCTTTGCTTCATCAGTAATGACACGGGATTCAGATATGCGTTGTCGTAACGTAGCGAGCAATGGCGTTAGGGCACGTTTGCTTTGTTGTTTTTGTTCTTCTTGGGGTTCTCGTGTGTTACTCATGGTTGCTCCTTCACCACAAAGACAATGAGGCGTTTAGGTCCGTGCGCGCCGTAGGCCAGCGTTTGTTGTATGTCTGCTGTTTTTGATGGCCCAGAAATCAGTAAAAGGTTGGTCAATGGATCTTCTGACCAGTTTGCCCTTGCCCAAGCAGCGGTTTCCATCAGCGCGCCAAAATTTGCGACGATGTCCCGTTCATGGATGATAGCAATGTGAATCGGCGGAACCAGTGATAAGGCTCTCGGTTCTTCTTCGCCAGTTAACAATACCAAGGTCCCCGTATCTGCAATTGCGGCAGGGCAGACAGACAAACCCGCGTCGATGTCATGAAATAAATCATGCTTAACGGTTTCAATGTCTTGATCGTATTTCGTCACAGCCATTGCCGATGAAGCCGCGTCGAGGGCGTCAGCATATGGGTTTGCTTTGCCGACCAACAATCGAGAAATGGACGCTGCGTGCAAACAATGAGCAAGTGCAGACGCGATGTTATCAGCGTCAATGTGATGGACCTCTGCATGACTGGCAGAGAGCGTGTCTCTCAAGCGTGCGCTCAAGACGTCTCGATTGTCCGAATGCCAAGGTTGCCAATTGATCGCTTGCTCAGCGTGGTGAGATGCGTCCACAGCGGGCTTATCCATTGATGCAGCCTTGCCGGCGTTTAAACGGGAGAAGATACGCGCACGTGCTGTTGACGTTGGTACAGCATGTGCCGATTTTTGGGATGACGAACTCATTTCACTTCTCCTTCATTTTTCTCTTTCGCCCTGTTGGCCAGTAGGGTTTTTAATGAGGTTTTGGCGAGGGTGGGTTTGACGCGGCATTGTGTCCAATTACCGATATGGTTGGGAATAAGGCCGTTCATGTGACGGGCTGTGTCTAGCGCACCGTGATAGAGAGAAGGGTGTGTTACCGCGAACTCGAACCCCTTCATCGCCGCTCTCTCCAAAGGTTGCTTTGCTTCTTCCTGCCCTTTGAGCGGTTCATGCTTGGCTTGCGCTTTGTTTTTCGATTCCTGACGTAACCGTTGGAGCAGCGAAGGGATGGGGATTCGAACAGGGCATACCTCTTCACATGCTCCGCAAAGGCTGGATGCGGTAATCAAAGACTGGGTTTCTTTGATACCTATTAGGTGCGGCGAGATGATTTTACCAATGGGGCCTGGATACACACTGCCATAGGCGTGACCGCCAATACGCGTATACACAGGGCAATGATTCATGCACGCTCCGCAACGGATGCACTGAAGCGTTTTACGTAACTCTGCATCTTGGTACGCCTGAGAGCGCCCATTATCGAGCAGCACCAAATGCACTTGCCTTGGCCCGTCATGTTCATGGCGTTTACGGGGGCCACTGATCATATTGAAATAGGTTGTGATGGCTTGGCCGGTGGCGCTGCGGGTTAACGCACTGTAGAGAGGCGGGATATCACTCAAACACTCCACCACTTTTTCAATGCCAGTGATGGCGATATGAACATCAGGAATGGTGGTACACATTCGCCCGTTGCCTTCGTTCTCGACTAAGCACAAGGTGCCGGTTTCTGCGATGGCAAAGTTAACGCCTGACACACCGATTTCTGCCTCTTCAAACGCGTTACGTAGCATGTTACGTCCCGTTTGAATGAGTGAATCAACGTCCGTTGTGGGCGCGAAATTGTCGATGTTGTGTTCGAATGTATCGGACACCTGCTGTTTGTTTTTATGGATGGCAGGCATGATGATGTGTGAAGGCGTATCACCATCAAGTTGAACGATATATTCTCCCATGTCGCTTTCTAAGCAGCGGATGCCCCGGGTTTCCATGTCGTGATTCAGGCCAATCTCTTCGCTCACCATGGACTTTCCTTTGACGAGCAGGTGAGCATCTTGTGCCTTGGCGATATCCGCGAAGATTTGATTAGCTTGCTCGGCATCTTCAGCCCAGTGCACTTGAATACCATTCCGCATGCAGTTGGCTTCTAATTGCGCTAACAGATCAGGCAGCTTGCTCAGGCAGCGTTGTCGAATGGCTTTTGCCAGATCGCGCACCGCTTTTTCCTCGTCAGCATCAGGAAAAGCGTCTTTGCGTTTATGACGAAGGTAATCCATCGCACCACGGAAATTTTGACGCAGTTCCTTGTCGGCAAGGGCATGCTTCGCTTGTGGGTGAAACATTTCCGGTTGAGTATGACTCATGGGTTCACTCCAGCGTGGTTTGTGCTCTGGCTGCGCGCCTCTGTTAAAACATCATGGCTTTTTAATCGCTCTGCGAGAAAACGGGCGATGTGTTTGCCTTTGAATGCTTGCCCCTGGTATTCGAGTGCGCCGTTAATGTTCAACATGCATCCCCAATCAGCACTGATCAGTTGGTCAGCGCCTGTGTTGAGAATATTGCGGGTTTTATCCTCCACCATGGCTTCACTGATATTGGGGTGCCTAATGGAAAATGTGCCACCAAATCCGCAGCACTCTTCTTCATAATCCGCGGATTTCACCTCAACATTGGTCAGTTGACTGAGTAAGTGCGCAGAATGTTTATGCACGTTCATTTCACGCCGCGCAGCGCAGGAAGTATGTACAACCACCGTTGTGGCATTGCCTTTGTCCGCTAAATGGACATGGCAAACGCTGGTAAGAAACTCGGTGAGTTCAAAAACACGCTCTGAAAAGGAAATCGCCTGTTGGTGGAGTGGATGATCATTAAAGATCCTCGGGTAATGATGCACCATCATTCCACCACAGGAACCAGAGAGAACGACGATCGGGATTGGCTCGGGAAACAACGCCATTTGGTGTTCAGCAATAGTTCGCGCTTCTGCAGTATATCCCGACGTATAAGCCGGCTGGCCGCAGCAGGTTTGTTTCGGCACATATTCCACCTCAATCCCTAACTGCTCAAGAAGTGCAACGGCATCAACACCGGTTTCGGGGTCAAACATGTCTACTAAACACGTTGCGTAGAGATAGACCTTGTGAGGTTTGTGCGGATAGATCCGAGAAATCTGCATGTATCATCCTTAAACACTTGTATGCCCAAACGACCTGAACATTCACTGTTCATGTTTGCCCATCATATGTTGTGACGGAGCGCGGCTTCGTACTATGCAATCAGCTTAGAAGATTGGCATTGGCGAATAAATGGCATTAAATGAATTTATTCTTTCCATAAAGAGAATAATGAATGAAAGCAGATGACATGATTTTGTTTGCCAACGTGGCTGAACTGGGTTCGTTCAAATTAGCGGCGGACAAATACGATTTGGCGTATTCCGTGGTGAGTAAGCGTATTCGTCGATTAGAAGAAGATCTTAATGTTCAGTTATTGCATCGAACGACGCGAAAACTCTCACTCACCGAGGCGGGTATATTACTGCTTCCAACCGCAAAGCAGATGGCGCTGCTGACTCAAGATGCTGCGCACTCGGTCTCTGCGATTCGCGAGGCAATGAAAGGGCACATGCAGGTGTCCGTACCCACCATTTCTGGCGATCTACTTTTGGCGGAATGCATTGCTGACTTTTGTCATCAGCATCAGGGTTTGAACATCGATGTGATATTGAGTAATCGCTTTGTGGATTTGATCGATGAAGGATTCGACCTTGCCATTCGAACTGGCTATCTCGAAGACTCTAGCTTGATTGCGCGTCACCTTATCGATTCTCAATGGCTTGTATGTGCATCACCCACTTACTTAGAGCGATGTGGGCGACCTTCAGCCCCTGACGCACTGGTGGATCATAATTGTCTGCATTACACCTATCAATCGACAGGGGCGGCAGATTGGGAGTTTTATTCTGACGATGATATGGGGAATGGGGCATCTAACGCCGCGAATAAAAGCCAGAGCAAAGAGAAACGCATTGTGAGGGTGTCGGGTAACTTTTCAACGAACAACGCATCTGCACTGCGCAAGGCTGCTTTAGCAGGGTATGGCATTGTGTATGTACCACGGTGTTTGGTGTATCACGATTTACAACGCGGTGCCTTAGTCGATATCTTCCCATCACTGGTTGCGAAACGTTTGGGGATTTATGCGATTTATCCGTTTACTCGCCATCCTCCAAACAAAGTGAAAATGTTGATCGAACATATTCGTGACAAGTACCTATCAATGTCGGAATACTTCTTGTAACTCAAAGCGCCTGTTATTGATGACGTCACATGAAAAAAACCGCCGTGAGGGCGGTTTTTTTTACGCTTATAACTGACAAGTGACGACGCGCGTTATAGCAGCTGATTTGCCATGTCTTTACCGATGCCACGGTTGTTGTTAATGAGTTCAATTAAGTCTTCATTCAACCCTAGCATGCTGTATTCAAGCTGGTGATTGAGCCATGTACGCTTATCATCACCTTCTGCCAGATCATCCCATTCTTGATCAATCTTGCTGCACAAATTAATGATGGCAGCAAGTTGTGAGAAATTATCACCTTGTACTGCACCAAATTGATTCTCAATGGCGTCTATCAAAGTATCTGCAAACTTCCACGTTTTCGCGAGTTGACCACCAAGCTGCGCGCAATCCGTCTCTAACACGATTTGCTGCGCTTCTGGCTTGGTTTTACCGGCTTCCATGTGCAGTTCTACTTTCTGCGCTTTGTCCGGGTAAACTGTGTAAATAAGCAGATCACCGATGTTATGCAACATGCCGGCAGTAAAGGCTTCGTTCTGATCGGCTTTTAGCTCTTTGGCAATGACTTTGCTTAACGTGGCCACTTCAAACGTGGTGCCCCAGAAAGCATTCAAATCAAGCCCGTCAATTTTCGGGAAGGCACTCATCAATGCTGACGCTGTCACCAAGGTACGGATAGGGCCGAGGCCTAATCGAACAACCGCATCGTCGACTGATGATACTGTTCTGCCTCGACCAAAGTGCGCAGAATTAGACATGCGCAACATGCGGGCACTGATAACTTGTTCGAGGGAAATTTTTTGGGCGATCAGGTTCATATCTGAACTGTCGCTGTTTACCAAGTCCATCAATTCTTGAACGACTTTGGGGATTTTAGGAAGCTTATCGACATGAGCGAGTAACGATTGGTTAGACATATTCAACTCCAGCACTGGTGACTTAAGTTAAATATAGAACACTGTCTTAGAAACGTTATCTAGAATTCAAAAGTAAGACATTGAACAGTAAACAAAAACCCGTTTTATACGGGGCTGTATACGCTAAAACAAAGACTTATGCAGGCAGTGCGGAGAGGAATTCTGATTTACGGCTGTTAAATTTATTGACTAAACCTTCAACGGCCTCGGTTTCAAACGCTTTCAAGCCGCTACACACCATTTTCTTTCTGCCTTCGCCAATGATGTCGCCATTCTCTTTAAAGCAAAAAGACAGGGTAACTGTGCCGCGCTTACCGTTCACATCCATACGAGAGTCAGTCAACTCAACCGTTGGAGATTGAAAATCAAGATGGTGGAAGTTCAATTCCATGCTTTCGTAAATCACGAGCGGACGATCGGGGTTAATCATCATGCCGGACGCTTCCATCAAAGGCACCATGATATGCGGGAAGTTCATACCTGAAAACTTCACATAGTTTTCAGCAACCTGACTGGCAAGTGCTTCATTTTGAATGTTTTCGCCAGATCGCGCCATGGTGAGAGGCAAAATTACGTGCTTGCTCTTTTTTCATATGAAGCT
>JBELME010000050.1:0-18763 GCA_042096095.1 Enterovibrio sp. | reverse complement strand
ATACGCGGGCACGAACCCGGGGAAATCAAAGGCGTTTTCTACGCCCATTTCAAACGCCATTTGACGAATGTTATTGCCGTAGTCGAGGGTTGCTGCGCCGCGCGTTTGTAGCGTTAACATGGCCTTCACTTGTGTTGCCATGGAGGCTTTGGCCGCGAAGACAACAGACGCTTCGTCTTCTTTTCTGCGCTCATTGACGTCTTCAAGTGTCCAACCTTGTGGCAAGTACCCATTGAGTGGGTCGTGCGCTGAGGTTTGGTCTGTGACCACGTCGGGTGTGATATCGCGCTTCACCAACTCTGCAAATATGTCTGCGGCATTGCCAAGCAAGCCAATCGACACCGGTTTGCCTTCATCATTGGCGGCCTGAAGCATCGCCAAGGCTTCATCGAGCCCTGTGGCTTTTTTATCAACGTAACCCGTGCGTAATCGATAATCGATTCGGCTTTCATCACATTCAACGGCAATCATGGAGAAACCTGCCATGGTGGCGGCGAGCGGCTGCGCGCCGCCCATTCCACCCAAGCCACCCGTTAGCACCCAGCGATTTTGTGCTTCGCCATTAAAGTGCTTTTTGGCAACGGCAACAAAGGTTTCATACGTTCCTTGAACGATGCCCTGTGAGCCTATGTATATCCAACTGCCTGCGGTCATTTGCCCATACATCATCAGGCCTTGTTTATCGAGCTCATTAAAGTGCGCCCAGTTTGCCCAATGCGGCACCAAGTTTGAGTTGGCGATCAAGACGCGTGGCGCGTCTTTGTGTGTTGGGAACACGCCAACGGGTTTGCCTGATTGCACCAGCAAAGTTTGATCGTCTTCGAGGCGTTTGAGCACCTCGACAATCTTGTCGAAACACTGCCAATTCCTCGCAGCACGACCGATGCCACCATAAACCACCAGAGCGTGCGGATGCTCGGCAACGTCAGGATGAAGGTTGTTCATCAGCATGCGAAGGGGAGCTTCGGTTAACCAAGATTTCGCGTTCAATGTGCTGCCCATTGGGGCTTCGAGTTCTCGAGCTAAGTCTAAACGGGGATCGGTCATCACATCACTCCTTGTCGTGTGAATGGTTGACTTGAATAAGGTCAGTGTTGGTATGTCGAGAGTTCATTGGTGATAACCCTCGAGTGATTGTCCAAACCAAACGGGCGGCGATGCGCGCGGTTTGGTTATCAATATCGAAAAGGGGATTGGTTTCAGCGATATCAGCCAATTTGAGTTTTTGTTTTCCGTCACTGTCGCGTGCTTGGAGTATTTCTTTGATCAAGCCTTCCACGAGCGGAAAGCTCACTCCATGCGTCGCAGGGGCGCTCACCCCCGGCGCTGTCGATGCAGGAAAAACATCCATATCAATGGTCAGGTAGAGATGATCGAACTTCGCCATGAATTGCGTCAGTGACTGGCGAACAGTGTTGAAAGTGTCCGGAGAAATATCTGAATCTTCTACCGTGAGAACGGATAGTTCATCGGCTTTATTAAATAACGCCAACGTATTGCTACTTCTGCTCACCCCCAAACATGCGTATTGGAAAGGCCATTGGTGTTCAAAACAGTATTGCGCTATTTGAGAGAACGGCGTGCCAGAACTGCCGGTTTCCGCATCGCCAAAAGGCGTTCTCAAATCAAAATGGGCATCAAAGTTGATGATTCCGATGCTTGGTGCTGATGAGGTTTGATTCTTTAAGCAATGCTGAGCAAGGCCTTGGAAACTCGCCCACGCGATTTCGTGACCACCACCAATGACGAAAGGGAAGTGCTGGTTGTCTAACGCATGTTCAATGTGATTCGCCATATCGCGTTGGGCGGAGACAAGATCACCATCAAGACATTTGACGTTACCACTGTCATAAATTGGCAACGTGTGGTGCCAAGGGAGGTTTGCTAAAGCCCCACGAATAATTGCTGGCGCTTTTGCCGCGCCAATACGGCCTTTATTTCGTTTTACGCCTTCATCGGTGGCAAAACCCAATAAGACGATACCGTGTTTTTGGGCCTTATTGAGTGGCTTAACCATTTGATGGAAGCGAAGACCGGCGTCGTTATCTTCACTGTCTACGCGTCCTTGCCAAACAGACATATCAATCGTCATTTGCTATCTCCCCATTGATCACTCGCGTTACCAAAGGAGATAGCCCCATTTGATAACTCAGCGTTGCTGGCGAGTCGAGATCCCACACAGAAAAATCAGCGTCATATCCGTTCGTTATTTGTCCTTTCTTTGTCAAACCCAGCGCTATGGCAGCATGCTTGGTCACGCCATATAGGTTTTCTTTTGGCGTTAAGCCAAAGAGCGTAGATGCCATGTTCATCATTAACGTGAGACTAGCGAAAGGTGACGTGCCGGGGTTGAAATCTGTTGAGATTGCCATTGGAACGCGATGTTTTCGTAGCAAATTGATAGGCGGCTTCTGGGTTTCTCTCAGAAAGTAAAACGCGCCGGGAAGCAGGGTGGCAACCGTGCCATGCTCAGCGAGTGTTTCTGTACCTTGAAGATCGAGATACTCAACATGGTCAACCGACAAGGCCCCTTTTCTGGCAGCAAGCGCACTTCCGCCTAAATGACAGAGTTGCTCAGTATGCCCTTTAATATTTAACCCAAACCGAATCGCACAGTCGAAAACGCGCTCAGTTTGTTCAAGGGAGAAAGCGATGTTCTCGCAAAACACATCTACAGCATCAGCAAGGTTTTCTTCAGCGACTGCAGGAATCATTTCGTCGCAAACATAATCGATATAGGCATCGCTTTTGTGATGAAACTCCGGAGGAATAGCATGAGCGCCCAAAAACGTGGTGACGATGTTAACGGGTAACTCGTGCTCTAGCGCTTTGGCTGCTCGAAGCATTTTGAGTTCGTCTTGAAGCGTTAGGCCATAACCACTTTTAATTTCAATTGTTGTGACACCGTCACGAATTAACGCTTTCGCACGAGGTATAGCGAGCTCGGTCAGCGCTTGTTGGCTCGCAATTCGTGTTGCTTTGACCGTCGAAAGGATACCGCCGCCTTGTTGAGCAATGGTCTGATAGGGCACACCATTGAGGCGTTGCTCAAATTCATTTGCTCGATTGCCTGCAAAGACCAGGTGGGTATGACAATCAATAAATCCGGGCGTCACTAGATGATGATTGAGATCGACGATCTCATGGTCAGAAATGCAGAGGTCGTGACCAACCGCGTTGATCACACCATTATCGACCTCGATCATGCTATTTTCTTTGACCTGATAGCCTTCACTGGCAGTGATGTCAGTATGCATATCGACCAATCTACAATTGATGAACATCCGTTTCATGAAACAACCTAACTTAAATGTCTATACAAATGTATAGACAAAAGAAGGTTGGTGATCAAGAGGGAGCAGGATCGCAATGTGATCCAGAGTGTAAATTAAACGGGCCAGTGTGAATGATTTGTTGGGAAGCTCAATGTTTTACGCGTCAGTTGGACGCGCAGTGACATGACCTAAATAGTGGGTTATAAGCTGGTGCGCGCACTCAGTTTATACCGATTAGCGGGGTGGTAGAGTAAGGCTGCACTGATGAGTTGGTCGCCACTCCAGGTACGTCGATGTAAGAGAAGGCAAGGCTGTTCGAGCGGAATGTCTAGCCGCTGAGCAATAGCAGCATTAGGCATGATGGCTTCAACCGTATGCTCAATCGCAGAGAGTGGACAATTATCGACTAAGTATTGGTTAGGTGTTTTGTCTGTAAAATCTTGAGCCAAATAATCGGGGGCGTAGTTCGGGTTCACCCAACGCACTTCAAGCTGAATAGGGGTATTGTCGGCAAAGTGAATGATTTCACTTTTGTATACGTCACCGCCCAGCATGATCCCAAGTCGCATGGCGACATCTTCGGGTGCTTTGATGGCTTTTAAGCTCAACACGTCACTGTGATGGAGTTGCCCGCGCTCTTTGATCTCATCGGCAATATTGCGAATGTCCATCAATGGCGATTCCGCTTTTCGCTGGCAAACAAATGTGCCAAGCCGCGGCGTCCGCTCAAGCAACCCTTCGTTTACCAAATCTCTGACCGCTTTATTGACCGTCATTCGGCTAACGGAAAATTGCTCACACAGCTCTGCCTCCGTTGGTATGCGGCGTCCTACTGGCCATGCTTTGCTTTCTATCTTCTCTAGTAAGTAGGTTTTGATTTGCATGAAACGGGGGGATTTTGTCATTAGTACGCTCAACATATTCGTATATACAAATGTTGCGACAAAGCATGATGAAAATCAAGGGCGTCTATTATTACCTCATCAATTTGTGACGTTTTTCAGTACGAGAGGCTGTTAGCGTTCAAACATTACGCGCTATGCGTCTCATTGGTGAATAGACATCAGACCGACATAAAACAGTAAGATGAGAGACATACTTTATCCGCACACTTTCTTTATTCGTGCATTTAGCGTGTCGTTTATTGCTGAAGTGGTAGACCTAAACAACCTGACGATGCTCGCTGCATAAGGCATCTTCACGTTGTTTGGGTATCAACGTCTTATCAACTCAAGGGACTGGCTTCATGAAATTGTTAAAATTCGTAGGTGTGATGGCATTGATAATGGCTGGCACTGTTTCTGCTGCAAGCACTTCACCCAACGCCGCTGTTGATGCGCATTCTGATACAAAGTCGATTATTACATTAGGCCCAAGGCCCGCATTTTTAGTGAATGACATGGATGAGGGGCCGCTGAAGGAGAAACTCAAGGCATGTATTGGTCTGCCAATGCGCGCGAGTGATTTCTCCATTGGGCATCGGGGAGCATCACTGATGTTTCCAGAGCACACGCGAGAATCTTATATTGCCGCAGCTCAAATGGGCGCGGGCATCGTTGAATGCGATGTGACATTCACGAAAGACAAAGCGCTCGTTTGTCGCCATTCCCAAAACGATTTACATATGACAACAGATATTCTTGCGCGCCCAGAACTTGCAGCGAAATGCAGTGTACCTTTCACGCCAGCTGTTCCCAGCAAAGGAAAAAAAGCAAACGTGGAATGTCGAACATCAGACTTAACACTTAAAGAATTTAAGCAGTTAAAAGGGAAGATGGATGGTGCAAACCCAATGGCTACAACGGTAGAAGCCTATATGAAAGGCTCGCCGGGTTGGAGAACAGACTTGTATGCCAGTCGTGGTACTTTGATGACGCATGCCGAGAGCATTGAACTGCTTAAATCATTGGGGGTAAAGATGACACCAGAACTTAAGGCTGCGAAGGTCTCAATGCCCTTTAATGGGTTTAGCCAATCTGACTATGCACAGAAAATGATCGATGAATATAAAACAGCGGGTGTCGAGGCTGAAAATGTCTTCCCACAGTCCTTTAATCTTGATGATGTTGCCTACTGGATTGAGAATGAGCCAACGTTTGGTGAGCAGGCCGTGTATTTGGATGCGCGCGTATACAAACAGCGGAATTGGGCATCGTCATTAAAGGAAATGAAGGCGTTATCAGAGAAGGGCGTGAAATACATTTCTCCGCCGCAGTTTGCATTACTTAGTCTGAATAAATCCGGGGACATTGTTGCCTCTGACTACGCGAAACATGCGAAGCAAGCAGACATAAACGTTATCAGTTGGACATTGGAGCGGTCGGGTAATTTGGTAAGCGGTGGTGGTTGGTATTATCAGTCAATCAAAGAAGCAATTAATAATGACGGCGACGTGCTGACAGTGCTCGATGTGCTTGCAAAAGATGCGGGTGTGGTCGGGGTATTTTCGGATTGGCCCGCAACAACGACGTTTTACGCAAATTGCATGGGGTTCTGAGGATACGACGACATTGCATGTCGAGAAAAAGCAGGCCTATCGACGGGTGTCAATGAGGCCTGAACCTACAGCATTGCAACATCACTTCTTATTACGCCACCTATTGCGCATTGGTTCACTTTTTAGTTGATGCAGGCTAAGTGTGGCTTCTTTATCACCCGACAAATGACTATCTCGATAGCTGACAAACGAAAAATGCCGCAGAGTTTCTCTGCGGCATTGATTTATTTATTGCGTGCAGCTGAAGGGGAGTAGGATTAAACCCACATAAACTCGTCAGCGGCTGCAGGCATTGTTGTGTTGCCACAACCGCAGGATGAACCATGGTCAGTGCCGTGGCCCGTCCCCGTTCCATGGCCTGAACCATGACCTGTGCCGTGACCGGTATCAGTACCATGGCCACCACCATGTTCAGTACCATGGTCAGTTAGCCAACCCATGCCCATTTCTGCATGTGATAGGCCGTCTACTGTGTTGCCAAATACATGGTTGTTTGCTGTTTCCCACGCTTCCATTGCTGGATCAACGATGTGGTCAGTCAAGCCATCGAACACAAAGCTTTGAGCATCATCTAAAAGTAGCGGAGCCTGAGAAATATGATTGTGACCAATGATACCTGTGAGTAATTCACTCGATGCTTCAGAAACCATATCAATTGGGATCTGTAGCAACTCAATGTCGTGCTATAGGTGCATCGCGATATGTTCTTCCGCGGTTTCAACAATCTCGCCAACGCCATCCTTGATGATTTCTGGAATGCACTCAGCATGACCTTCGATTGCTGCATCAACCACTTCGCCAGTCGTTGATACAACAGTGCCAACAGCTTGACCAACTTGCGCAACGTTCATCATAAAGTGATGAGTGACGATTTCCGCAGCGTCAGTGACACCGTCAACGACCGTTGCGACCGCAGCGGTAACGCCATTGATTATGGGTATGTCTGCCGTGACCTCGGCGATTTTATCACCCACGTCGCTGATGAACTCATCCACAGCGCTCACTGTGGTGCTAACTACATTTGCTACGGTTGTTACTGCGGTAGAAATTGCATCACCTACTGCGCTAATTACATCGCCAATGCCTTTAAAGATATTTGTAAACCATCCCATGATGTTCTTCCTTTTTATACTGTGAAGTTATTTCACGTTCCATAAATGTCTCGCACTGCTTTTTTCGAGACCGTTTGAATGCAATCCGTCAAAATGCGTCTACCTCAGTACCGTGAGATATCTAAACGTCTTGCAAACTCTTTAAATTGAGCGATGAACCTGTCCGTCGTTTCGCTCGTGACTTAGCTGCATATACCCCGCATGATTCAGCTGTTTACAAAGATTGAGAGAGTGCTAAATCACTGAGTTATATATCTATCTCGTGCTTTGTTGACTGAATACCGAAACGTAATGTCACGCAAACTGTGCATCGAGGGAGCAAAATTAGACGTTGGTGCAATTCACGGAGGTTTTGTGTGTGAATTTGGTGTGATTGTCGAGGAATGAGAGAAGACGTAATTGGATCGCTAAGACCGCTAGTGCGACAAAAAATGGGCTTGATTAACCTTATATAAAGAGAAGGAGAGAAGTATAAGGGTACGGTGTACGCATAACATGTAGTAATCAATATGATGGATGTTGCGTTCTCTATTAATGGGGGTACAATCCTTCTCTTCGCTTGGGTGCCCACATTTTGATTTGTAACAAAATCCGCACCAACGAGAGCGTCTTTTTCAAGTGCTGCGGCGATGTCTTTTTCCGTGCACAGAATTCATGAACAAGTGTTACTTCGTGTGTAACACCACTGTAATAGGACATAACAATGCCTGTAATTACTCTTCCTGACGGTAGTCAACGTTCTTTTGACAACCCTGTTTCTACTCTTGATGTCGCGCTAGATATTGGCCCTGGTCTTGCGAAAGCATGTATCGCTGGTCGTGTTGATGGTCAACGTGTTGATGCGTGCGATCTGATCGAACAAGACGCGAACTTGGAAATCATCACCGCGAAAGACGAAGACGGTCTTGAAATCATTCGCCACTCATGTGCTCACTTGCTCGGTCACGCGATTAAGCAATTGTTCCCTGACGTGAAAATGGCGATCGGTCCAACGATCGACAGCGGTTTCTACTACGACGTTGATCTTGACCGTTCTATTACGCAAGAAGACTTGGACGCGATTGAAAAGCGCATGAAGGAACTTGCTAAGACCAAATACCAGGTCATTAAGAAGAACGTAAGCTGGCAAGAAGCACGTGATACGTTTGAATCACGTGGCGAATCTTACAAGATTGAAATCCTTGACGAGAACGTGTCTCGCGATGATCGTCCAGGCTTGTACCACCACGAAGAATACATCGACATGTGTCGTGGTCCGCACGTACCTAACATGAGCTTCTGCCAAAACTTCAAAATTTTGAACGTGGCAGGTGCATACTGGCGTGGTAACAGCGACAACAAGATGCTTCAACGCATCTACGGCACCGCGTTCTACGACAAGAAAGAGTTGAAAGCGCACCTTGTTCGTCTAGAAGAAGCTGCTAAGCGTGACCACCGTAAATTGGGTAAGCAACTTGATCTGTACCATATGCAGCAAGAAGCACCAGGTATGGTGTTCTGGCACCACAATGGTTGGACGGTATTCCGCGAGCTGGAAGTGTTCATCCGTCAAAAACTGACTGAATATGAATATCAGGAAGTGAAAGGCCCATTGATCATGGATCGCGTTCTTTGGGAACGTTCTGGTCACTGGGAAAAATATTCAGAGTATATGTTTACGACGCAATCTGAGAGCCGTGAATACGCCCTGAAGCCAATGAACTGCCCTGGCCACGTTCAGATTTTCAACCAAGGTTTGAAATCGTACCGTGATTTGCCGCTACGTATGGCGGAATTTGGTAGTTGTCACCGTAACGAACCATCGGGCTCTCTACACGGTCTGATGCGCGTACGTGGCTTTACTCAGGATGATGCACACATCTTCTGTACGCCAGAGCAGGTCCAACAAGAAGTGACTTCTTGTATCTCTATGGTATATGACACATACAAGACCTTCGGCTTCGAAGAGATTGTTGTTAAGTTGTCTACACGCCCTGAACAGCGTGTGGGTTCAGATGAAATGTGGGATCGTGCTGAGACTGCATTGGCTGAAGCACTTGACGCCATGAGCATTAAATATGAGATTCTGGATGGCGAAGGTGCTTTCTACGGACCGAAGATTGAATTTACGCTACATGATTGTTTGGATCGGGCGTGGCAGTGTGGTACTGTGCAGCTCGATTTCGCTCTGCCTGAGCGTTTGGGCGCAACGTACGTTGGCGAAGACAACGAACGCCATACGCCTGTAATGATTCACCGTGCAATTCTCGGTTCTCTAGAACGTTTCATCGGTATTTTGATCGAAGAGTATGCAGGTCATTTCCCAAGCTGGTTAGCCCCTCAACAGGCTGTGGTTATGAATATCACAGACAATCAGGCCGATTATGTTCAGGAAGTAGCGAAAAAACTGCAAAAAGCAGGATTTAGAGCATCTGCGGACTTGAGAAACGAGAAGATTGGCTTTAAAATCCGAGAACATACTTTGAAGCGCGTACCTTACATGCTTGTTTGTGGTGACCAAGAGATGGAAGCCGGCGAAATTGCAGTGCGTACGCGTAAAGGTAAAGATTTGGGTAAATTCAAGATTGAAGATTTTGTTTCTCTGCTCGAGAACGAAGTTCGCACCCGAACGCTCAATATTTTGGAGGAATAAGGTATTAAAGGCGCAAGAAAAGCCCCAGTTAAACAACATGCTCATCGCTTGAATGATGAAATTCGTGGTATTGACGAAGTTCGTCTTACAGGCCTTGATGGTGAAGCAATCGGCGTTGTATCTCTCCAAGAAGCGATCAGAATCGCTGAAGGTGAGGGCGTTGATCTGGTTGAAATCAGCCCTAATGCCGAGCCGCCTGTCTGTCGTGTGATGGACTACGGTAAGTTCATATTCGAAAAGAGCAAGGCTGCGAAAGAGCAGAAGAAAAAACAGAAGGTTATTCAGGTTAAGGAAATCAAATTCCGTCCTGGTACCGATATTGGCGACTATCAGGTAAAACTACGCAACCTGGTTCGCTTTATTGAAGAGGGTAACAAGGTCAAGGTCACTATCCGTTTCCGTGGTCGCGAAATGGCGCACCAAGAAATCGGTGTTGACGTTTTGAATCGTTTGAAGGAAGACACTGCTGAAATTTGTTTGGTAGAAAGCTTCCCGACGCGAATCGAAGGTCGTCAAATGATCATGGTTCTTGCCCCTAAAAAGAAGTAATTTCGGCATACAAGTAATATAAGAGGCTATGCCTTCGGGCATAGCCTCTTTATTCGCCGGATTACATAGTTATTAACATGCATACAATGCGGAGTTATTCATCATGCCTAAGATGAAATCAAACAAAGGTGCAGCTAAGCGTTTCAAGAAAACTGCTGGCGGCTTTAAGTACAAGCACGCAACTAAACGTCACATCCTGACTAAGCGTACTACTAAGAACAAACGTCAACTGCGTCCAAACGCGATTTTGCCTAAGTGCGAAGTAGCAGCAGTTGTTCGTATGCTTCCATACGCATAATTTTTCTTAGTATTATTAACAAATTAGTTTAGGAGAGAGTCCATGGCTCGCGTTAAACGTGGTGTACAAGCTCGTGCACGTCACAAGAAAGTTCTAAAACAAGCTAAAGGTTACTACGGTGCACGTTCACGTGTTTACCGTGTAGCTTTCCAAGCAGTTACCAAAGCTGGTCAATACGCTTACCGTGACCGTCGTCAGAAGAAACGTCAATTCCGTCAACTATGGATTGCACGTATCAACGCTGCGGCTCGTCAAAATGGTATGTCTTACAGCCGTTTCATCAACGGTCTTAAGAAAGCGTCTATCGAAATCGATCGTAAGATCCTTGCCGATATCGCTGTATTCGACAAATCAGCATTTGCTGTGCTTGTTGAGAAAGCAAAAGCTGCTCTGTAATTTTACAGAATAGATTTCGCGTGAAAGGGGAGCTTTGGCTCCCCTTTTTCTTTGTTTTCTTGGTCTGCCTGTTTTGTTTTTGCACCGTTTAAGGTGAAGCAAGAAGGTGCGTATATTGTGTGCCTGTTGTGTTGAGCTGAATACCATATAAAGAGGTGGTTGCGGTGATATACAAATAGGATTGATTTGGACCACCAAACGTACAATTACTGACCCGTTCTGGCACGGGTATGAGCCCAAGCTTGTTACCTTTGCTATCAAAAACCGCAATACCACTGTCACAGCTGCAGAAAATATTGCCTTGCATATCTACCCGAAACCCATCTGGAATACCCGGTTCAACGACACACAGCGTTTTTCCTCCGCTCAAAGAGCCATATTGACCGACCTGAAATGCCCTAATTTCCCTGCGTCCCTTGATTGGAAATTCCACCACTGACATATCGGCGACATAGAGCGTGCGCTCGTCTGGAGAGAAAGCGAGCCCGTTAGGGTGTTGAACGTCGGTTGTCATAATGTCGAGTTCACCGGTTAAAGGGTCAAACCGATAGACATAACATCCCACCATTTCGCTTGATGATTTGAAGCCTTCTTCGTCGCTCAAAATGCCGTAGGGTGGATCGGTGAACCAAATGGTTCCGTCGCGCTTAACAACAAGGTCGTTCGGACTGTTGAGTCGCTTACCGTCGTAACGATCAACGAGGATCTCGTTCTCTCCGTTAGCTAAGGTGCGGCTGATCATCTAAATCTGTTCGGTAAAGCTTAGAGGCGTAGACGGGGATCGTCTCTTTGGTTCGTCCCCCCAGTAACTTGAATACGGGTTTGTCCGTTGCTTTGCCCATTAAATCCCAAATCGCGATATCCACACCGGATATTGCTGCCATACCAATGCCTTTGCGTCCCCATGCTAATGTGGACCGATACATCAATTGCCACAGGTATTCATAGTCAAAGGGGTCATGGCCTATGATGAGCGGGGCAAGGTAGATATCGACGATCTCTTTTGCGATTCGAGGCGCAAGGGCAACGTTACCGATGCCGACCAACCCCGTGTCCGTTTCAATTTCTATGACAGCCCAATCGTGAAACCGGAAGGTGCCCATTGAATCCCCTTTACTCCAAAGCAGGTCTTTCGCGTTGGAACAAAAATGCTGTGAGGGTGGGACCGTTTTTCCTTTCCATTGGAAAACTCTTGTTTTAACGGATGTGATTTTCATTTATGCCTCTGTGTTATTTGTTGCCAACGTTTCTTTGAAGGCTGATTGAGCCATGACGCAAGCGAGATTGAATGCATTCAGTGTGGCGTTAACGTTGGCTTGGTTTTTACCGGATATATCAAACGCAGTGCCATGAGCGGGGGTTGTAATTGCAATGGGAAGGCCGCCTTGAACGGTAACGCCTTTTTCGAAACCAAGAAGCTTTATCGCGATTTGGCCTTGGTCGTGATACATGGTGACCACGGCATCAAACTCACCGTCTCTGACTTTTAAAAAGAGGGTGTCCGCAGGAAAAGGGCCACTGACCGGATAATGTTGATCCTGGAGTGTCTTGACGGCAGGTTGGATGATGTCTATTTCTTCTCTGCCACAAATACCCCCATCACCACCATGCGGATTGAGTGCTGCAATGGCTATTTTGGGACGGGCCACTCCAGACTTGATAAGGCAATCGTGAATGAGTTTGGTTGCCTCAATGATTCTGCCTTGAGATAGGTATTGCGTAACATCTTTGAATGGGACATGTGACGAGATCCTTGAGGTCCAAATATCTCCGAGAGTGTTGAATTCACAGAAGTACTCTTCCACCTCTAGCTGATCGGCAAAAAAGTGTAGTTCATCCTCAAAAGGCATCCCCGCCAACTTCATGGCTTGCTTGTTAAGAGGCGCGAAACAAATGGCATCTATTTCAGACGCTTTCGCCGCATCTAGGCACAGGGTCAGTACGTTGAGCACTGACGCGCCACTTTCTTTGTTCGCAACACCTACTTTGTGATCCGCTTCTGTCATCGTAGAAACGGGAAGAAAACACACGCTACCCAAGGGTGTATGTTCTGCCTCCTCAAATGCGTTAATCACGGGAAGATCATGCATCAATCTTGTCAGTGTTTGTGCGTTGTTCCACAGCCACTCATCGCCGACTAAGACGCAATGGCAGTGGCGAACACGCTGTTCACTGGCGAGTAGTTTGGCCACCAGTTCAGGACCAATGCCAGATGGATCCCCCAAAGTGATTGCAACGACGGGTGCTTTTCGCATGGTGTTCTCCGTGTTCGATGAGTGTCTTTCTTTCATCATTTTTATTGAGTGATAGAGGTACGCTAAGCACCCTATTGGTATATAAAGCGTACCAGTTGATTTTATTCTTAACAATGTTTTGACAAAATGGGAGACAAAAAATGATTGATCTGACGAATTACATACACATATTTCATGCGTTTAATTCGTTGCATCACACTATTTTTAATATGTAAACGTGGCGGGTTAAGGTGCTCATTTTCGTTTTATCAGATGTTTAGTGGCAGATTGGGGCGCTGTAATTCGCAGGGTAGGGATTTACTTGTGTGAATCATAACTAAGATCTATTGCTAGAATTACACTGGTAAATAAGAACTAAATCTTATTTTGGACAAAAAGTGCTCAGTGGGGATTTTGGTTTTCACGTCTTCTGGTATTGTTAATAGACCAGTTGAGAGCGAGGAGTGATACGGTGCTTTGCGAAAGGAATACACCCGTGGTAGATATTCCTTTGCTCGGCTAAGTGAGTATCACTTCGAAAAATCTATCAACGGAATACGACGTTGGTTTACAAAATCATGAGCACGTAAGGGAAGCAAGATGCCTCAGATTCGAATTCAAAACCTAGTAAAACGCTATGATCATGTCGAAGTCGTCCATGGTCTTGATCTTACCTTTGATGATAATGAGTTCACCGTGCTGGTAGGCCCGTCTGGCTGTGGTAAATCAACGACCCTGCGAATGATCGCGGGGTTAGAAGACGTGACCTCGGGGGGGATATACATTGGCGATCGCGAAGTGAGTTCGTTGGAGCCACGCGATCGCGACCTTGCGATGGTTTTCCAAGACTACGCGTTATATCCCCACATGAATGTTGAGAAAAACATCTCGTTTGCTTTGCGACTCGCCAAAGTGAATAAAGAGGACATCGCGAAAAAGGTCAAAGAAGTCTCAGAGATGCTGGGGCTAGAGCACCTTCTCCACCGTAAACCCGGTGAGTTGTCAGGCGGGCAGCGTCAACGGGTTGCCATGGGGCGGGCGTTGGCGCGTGATGCGTCGACGCTATTAATGGACGAGCCTTTATCGAATTTGGATGCCAAACTTCGTGCTCAGATGCGTGCTGAGCTGATCTTGATGCGAAAGAAAGTGAATAAAAACATTATCTACGTGACGCATGACCAAATCGAAGCCATGACATTGGGCGACAGAATAGTGGTCATGAATGACGGGTACGTTCAACAACATGGCACGCCTGAAGAATTGTTTTGTCGACCCGTCAATAAATTCGTCGCGGGTTTCATGGGGTCGCCGTCAATGAACTTCCTTGAGGGAGTACTGATTCACAAAGACGGCGAGTTCTTTGTTGAAGGGGAGGGCTTTTCGTTAAAAACCGACCCGGCATTAAAGGCTTCGCTGACCAATTTGTTACAGGCCTCTTCTTCTATTCACGTAGGTTTCAGACCGTCTGCTTTTTCTACTGAGTCTATTCCTGATTCAAACCCCATTTCATTGCCCGTTTTGGTCACAGAATATTGTGGCTCACAGTCGATCATTGTTTCCGAAATTAACGGGCAGCGTATCTCCATTGAAATTGATTCTGAATTTCTACCCAAACAAGGTGAGAACATTACGTTCTATCTTAAGTATACCGATATCTACCTATTTGATTCTAAAACGGAAAAAGCAGTTTACTCAAATGCATAGCAACCTGAGTCAACATGCCAAATCCATTCATCATCTACCCCAAAGCAGTTATGCGGGAGGAGCAATGTTACAGAATATCAATACGTTAAAACGATACACGGCCACTGTGATCGCCACAGTGGGTATGTTGATTTCACCTTTTGCGCTTTCTAATCCTTACAAACCCTATGAAGGTGAAGTGCTGGTCGTCAATTTCCCCGCACATCCTCACTATGATGCGGTAATGAAGGTATTACCCGATTTTGAAAAAGAGACGGGCATTGAAGTAGAAGTTGACCAACTTCAATACTTGGCGATGCGTCAAAAGCAAACGCTCGAATTGACCAAGCGAAAAGGGGATTACGACTTGATCGCCTATGTGGTTTTTTCTAAAGCGGATTACGTATCGGCGGATCAAATTGAACCGCTCGCACGTTTTTTCATGAACCCTAAATTGGCAGACCCAAGTTACGATGCGGACGATCTGATTGATGGTTACGTGCAAAATGTCGGTGTCGCTGGCGGCACGAAAGGGTACCTACCTGGGCCAACGGGCGCGTTGTTTGGCATTCCTTTTGGCTCAGAGACGTCAGTGTTGGGTTACAGGAAAGACATTTTCGACAAGCACGGCATCAAAGTGCCGGAGACCTATGAAGAGCTGCTTGAAACTTCTTGCAAGATCCAAGATCTAGAACCTGGCATGGTTGGGCTTGCTTCTCGTGGTAAATCTGGCCACCAAACCTCCCACGCGTTTCTCCTTCACCTCGCCCCGTTAGGCGGCAGAGTATTTGATGAAAACTGGAAGCCGACCTTGAACAGTCCGGAGGCAATCCAAGCAGGTAATGCCTTGAAGACCATTTTGGAATGTGGTCCGGAAGGTGGCACTTCGTTTGGCTTATCCGAAGCAAAGAACGCATTCCTACAAGGAAAAGCGGCCATGTACCTCGACACTACTGTGGTTGCGGGTGAAGTCGACGACCCTCAGAAATCAAAAGTGGTGGGTAAAGTGGCATGGGCAAAACACCCAATGGGTGTGAAGCATGCTTCACAAACCGGTGGCTTTGGCATTGCGATTCCGAAAAATGCGCAAAACAAAGAAGCCGCCTTTTTGTTGATGCAATGGCTTACCTCAAAAGAGACGGATAAGAAAATTGCACTCGCAGGTGGCAATCCGTCTCGTTTCTCTACTCACCAAGACAGCGACGTCATTGCAAAATTCCCACAAATGGCAATTTTCGGTGAAGCATTGAAAGATGCTGACCCTGATTGGCGCCCAATCATTCCTGTATGGGGACAGATAAACACCGAATTAGGCACGAACTTGTCGAAGGCAATGACCGGCGAAATCACGGTTGAGGAAGCCCTTAACAAGACCAATAAAACAGCGGAAAAAATCATGGATAAAGCGGGTTATTACACTTATCAACAGTAAATAACGACAGGAGGCAGATATTGGTCTGCCTCCAATGCACAAATGGATGTGGAATATGCAAGACAAAGTCATGGTTTCCGCTGGTAATAGTAAAGCACCAGATAAAAAATCATTCCGACAGGTTTTAAATAAAGCGGCTCCCTATCTTTTCATGGCGCCTGCCGCAGTTATTTTGATTTTTGCCCTCTTGTACCCAATGGCTTACATGATGACGGCGAGTTTCTTTGATTGGAGGCCAAGTCAGCCTTTTTCAGATGCCGAGTTTGTGGGGTTAAGTAACTACGTTTGGCTACTTGAAGATGAAGGTTTTTTTGAGTCTTTCTTTGTCACCTTCTCTTTCGCTTTTATCGTTGTTGGTATTGAGATGGTGCTCGGGGTAGGGCTTGCGTTAATGCTGGAAAGGCCGACAAGAGGCATGTCAATTTATCGAACCATTTTTATTTTACCAATGATGATTGCGCCGATTGCTGTGGGTCTCGTCTGGCGGTACATGTACAACCCACAATTCGGTATTTTCAACAAAATTCTAAATGGATTGGGCATTGATAGCGTGCCTTGGTTGTCCGATCCATCGTGGTCGCTGTTCTCGATCATTTTGGCAGACATTTGGCAATGGACGCCCTTTGTTATGATCTTGTCTTTGGCGGCTCTTCAATCCCTTTCTAGCTCGGTTGTCGAAGCAGCAAAACTCGATGGCGCGTCGAACTGGGCACTTATTTGGCACATCAAAATTCCATTGATGCTGCCCGTACTCATTGTCACCTTACTGCTTCGGTTGATCGATGCGTTCAAGGTATTGGAAGTCATCATGATCCTGACCAATGGTGGACCAGGTCTCTCAACTGAAATCCTTGCACTACGAATCTTTAAAACGGTGACAGACAGCCAAGAGCTTGGCCTCGCTGCCGCGTTATCAAATATGCTGCTTGCGCTTGTGCTGGTCATTACCGTCGCCATGTTCATGTTTAACAAGATGCGTGAAACGCGCAGTGCAAAAATCAAAGTCACTGCAGAGCAGTACTGAGGAAGGAGGATAAACATGAACAAGAAGACTTTGAATACAGCGCTTTACTACTTAGTACTCGTCTCGCTGATCGTTTTTTCATTGGGGCCAATTGTATTGATGTTCGTGACGTCTTTTAAGTTGAAAGTCGATATCATGAGCGATTCGACGGCATGGTTCTTCATGCCGACACTTCAAAATTACGCGTCCATGCTGGATGATCGCTCTTTGGTCAACAACATTGGTAACTCTCTCTACGTCGCGATTGTATCAACGGCTATCACTCTGTTTGCGGGTTGTATGGCAGCCTATGCCATTGTGCGCTATCGATTTTTTGGGCGAGATGTGGCGTCGATGACAACGTTAATCATGAGAATGGTGCCGCCTGCCGTCTTGCTCGTTCCAGTCTTTGGTATTTGGACCTTTGACTATGAGATTGATGGCACGCTAAACGGCATTGTGCTTATCTACAGTGCCATGAACCTTCCTTTTGTTATTTGGATCTTACAGAGCTTTATCCAGCAAATTCCTATCCAACTGGAGGAAGCGGCCAGAATGGATGGGGCGAATCCTTTTCAAGTGTTCTATCACATCATTCTGCCTGTCATACAGCCAGGTCTCGCTGCGGCATCCATATTCACGTTCCGTATTGCGTGGAACGAGTTCCTGATTGCAAATGCCATCTCTGATCGAAGTACGAGAACCACGCCCGTTTATATCGTGAATTCACTGACGGAATATAACATTGACTGGGGGGCCATCATGGCCATGGGGGTTTTGCTGGCCATACCGCCGATCATATTTACGTTTGTTGCATCGAAACAAATTATTTCAGGGATGACCGCGGGTGCTGTGAAGGGGTAGAGATGACGTGGTTGTTAAAAAGGTTAGCGATAAAGCCATTATGTCGTTGGCAAAAAAAACTGATTGTATCTCTCGTCTTTGCGTTCTTGGTGAGCTTATCCGTGGGGGCCATCTTTGTCTTCGCACCGCATTGGATATGGCCGAAAACGGGCGATCACCTGGACAGTCTCTCGGCAGATATTGAAAACGGAGAGTATGTTTTCCATTTGTCGGGATGTGCGGCTTGCCATTCAACGGCGGCGAACAAAGACGCGCCGCTGGCTGGTGGCAAACGTATCAGAACACCGTTTGGCATCATTACGTCGACGAACATTACACCGGATGATGAATTTGGCATCGGCGGTTGGACCCGTGCGTAATTTGCAGATGCTGTTAGACAGGGAATATCCCCGCAAGGAGAGCATTATTATCCTGCTTTCCCTTACACATCGTATATAAAGATGAGTGATCAAGACGTTGTTGATATTCAATCCTATATAGACCAGCGTGTTGCGCCTGTATCAGAGCCAAACGACAACAAGACTTTGCCGTTTCCGCTGAACATTCGCGCAGGTATTGGTACATGGAAACTACTTTATAACCGACCTGCTTATGTGTCAGATGTTTCAACCTATAACGAGGTAGAGCAACGCGGTGCCTATTTGGTGGAGGCGTTAGGGCATTGCGGAGAATGCCACACACCACGAGATACGCTGGGTGGACTTTTGCGCGAACAATGGATGGCAGGTGTGCCTCAAGGAGAGTTTAATCCCGCTCCCAGTTTATTGAATACCCGTGACGCGATGGGG
>JBELME010000049.1:0-18776 GCA_042096095.1 Enterovibrio sp. | reverse complement strand
AGGAAATTCTTAAATAAAGACATACTTCTTTAGTTAGATTATTTACCCAGTCAAAACTTGAATTCTCATAATTGAGAAAATAGTGGGTTGGCATTCTTTCCATATTATCGAAAATGACGTGGCACTTTAAAAAAATAACAATATTTTCTCATCCTCAAAAATATACAAGGTAAACAACATGTCGAACATCATTAACGGTACGGAAAACGACGACAACATCATCGGCACACCAGGTGTTGATTTCATTTATGGGAACGGCGGCAACGATTATATCCAGGGCAACGGCGACACTGATTTTATCTACGGTGGCGATGGTGACGATACGGTAATCGGCGGTGACGGCACTGATGAAGCACAAGGTAACGATGGTAACGACTTCTTATTTGGCGGTCGCGGAAATGACGTTCTTTTCGGCCACACTGGCAACGATGAAATCAACGGCGACGAAGGTAACGATGTTCTTTGGGGCAATGAAGGTGAAGACTTTATTCGTGGTGGCGCAGGCGAAGATTCACTTTGGGGAGGCTCAGAAGCTGACCAACTCTACGGTGGTGCTGATAACGACAGTCTTCAAGGTGAAGACGGCGCAGATAAACTAGGCGGCGCCTAGGTGACGACAATTTGTTTGGTGGTAACGGCGGCGACCAACTGTTCGGTGATGAAGGCAACGACATGTTAAACGGCGGCGGAGGTAATGATTACCTTGTTGGCGGTAACGGTCATGACACCATGTTTGGTGAAGGCATCAACGACAGAATGCTAGGTGGTGAAGGCAACAACACCATGTATGGCGGTAACAACCTAGACTACCTTCATGGTGGCACAGGTAACGATGAACTGCATGGCGGTAACAATAACGACGAACTGCGTGGTTCAGAGGGCGATGATACCCTGTACGGCGATGCCGGCGACGATTTCCTTAACGGCGGTAAAGGCAATGATTTTCTTGATGGTGGCTTCCACAACGATATCCTAGAAGGTCACTTAGGCAACGACACCCTCAAAGGTGGCACCGCACACGACAAACTCTATGGCGGTGGCAATGACGATCACCTGTACGGTGAAAACGGCGATGATTACTTGGTCGGCGGTAACGGCAACGACTACATGGTTGGTGGATTCGGTGCAGATACCTTCTTCTTTGAATATCGCGATGGTAACAACACCATTGCTGACTTCTCTAAAGGCCAAGGTGACACGCTTCAGATTGACAGTTCACTGCTGACATCGTTCAAACAAGTTGGCGTGACGCAATCTGGCAGCGACACTATTTTAGACTTCGGTAACAAAACAACGGTTACCCTTGAAGACTTTAATGCCAACAAAGTGTCTAGCGACATGTTTGATTTCGTCTAATTCCTAAAAGAAATCGTATGTTTAAAAAAGGCCGCAACAGCGGCCTTTTTATCGTTTAATCAAACGTTAACACATGGTGGGCATGGTGAAGTGACTGTCGTGTTTTTCCAAACGCACACTGGCAGGCCAACGCGTGGTAACGGTTTTCATGCGGGTATAAAAACGCACACCGTCATTGCCATGCACGTTTAATGGTCCAAAGATGGAACGCTTCCAACCACCAAAGCTGTGGAAGGCCATGGGCACAGGAATCGGCACATTCACACCAACCATGCCTGCCAACACATCTTCACTGAATTGGCGTGCCGTTTTGCCATCTCGTGTGAAGATCGCTGAACCGTTCCCATATTCATGACGATTGATGAGTTCGAGCGCTGTTTGATAATCCGGCACACGAACCACAGACAACACGGGACCAAAGATCTCTTCTTGATAAATACTCATATCAGGTGTGACATCATCAAACAAGGTTGGACCAACGTAAAAGCCATTGTTATGCCCTTCAACCTGGCAGTTTCGACCATCCACCACCAGCTTTGCGCCCTGCGTTTCACCAGCATTGATGTAACCCAGAATCTTATCTTTATGCTGCGCTGAAATCACAGGACCCATGTCATTTTCAGGGCCATCTACAATGCCCGGACCGACACGCATGTTAGCAATGCTGTCAGACAGAGAAGCTACCAAGGTATCTGCCGTGTCATCGCCCACAGCAACCACGACAGACAATGCCATGCAGCGTTCACCCGCAGCGCCAAACCCAGCCCCCATGATGGCGCTAGAGGCCATGTCCATGTCAGCATCCGGCATTAAGATACAATGATTCTTCGCGCCCCCCAGCGCTTGGCAACGTTTACCGTGTGCAGACGCCGTGGCATAAATATATTCGGCAATCGGCGTTGACCCTACAAAGCTGACCGCTTGAACCCGAGGATCCGTCAGCAACACGTCTACCGCTTCTTTGTCACCATTCACAACATTAAACACGCCGTCAGGTAAGCCTGCTTCTTTTAACAGCTCACCCAGCATCAAACCCAATGAGGGATCTTTTTCAGACGGTTTCAGCACAAAGGTGTTGCCCGTTGCAATAGCAATCGGAAACATCCACATAGGCACCATGGCTGGAAAGTTAAACGGGGTAATCCCCGCGCAAACACCCAATGGCTGCATTAAGGAGTGGCTATCAACGCCAGTACCTACATTTGCTGAACTTTCCCCTTTCTGCAGATGAGGAATGCCACAGGCAAATTCCACCACTTCTAAACCACGGGTCAACTCCCCTACGGCATCTGAATACACTTTACCGTGTTCATTACTGATCAAACGCGCCAGCGTATCTTTGTGCTTTTCAAGTAAGGCTTTGAACTTAAACATGACGCGCGCACGACGGAGTGACGGAGTTTTCGCCCAGGCTGGAAAAGCAGCTTGTGCCGCTGCAATGGCCTGCTCCGTTTCTTGGGCACTACTCAACGCGACTTGTTTAGTTTGCTCTCCCGTGGCGGGGTTAAATACCGCACCAAATCGGGTTGTCTGACTTTCAGCAATGCTGCCATTAACAAAATTATGAACCGTTTCCATGTCTTGGGTCTCCCTGTATTACGCTGCATGCGGGGTTATTTAGCGTTCAATTCTTCTGTATCAACACCGCCACTTTTCTATAGACAGTGTTGCACTCATTTTTCTCAGAGCAAGCCTGCTTCTCGTGCGTAAGCCTCAAGGTTTTTATGCCCTTTTTTCGCGTAAGTCAGCGGATGAGCGATGGCAGGATCCTGCTCTGCTTCCACCACCAGCCAACCGTTATAATCATTGTCCTTGAGCACTGCCATAACAGCAGAGTAGTCGATACAGCCATCACCAGGCACGGTGAATACGCCGTTTAGCACGGCATCCAAGAAGCTAAGTCGACGATTATTCGCATCATCGAGAATAGATTGTCGAATGTCCTTGCAATGCACGTGATTGATGCGCGCAGCATGACGTTTCGCAACAGCAACCGGATCGCCACCGGCAAAATGAAGGTGACCCGTATCCAGCAACAAGCCCACTTCTTCGCCCGTAACATCCATTAAGCGATCAATGTCCAACTCACTTTCGATCACTGTGCCCATGTGATGGTGATAGGCAATGTGAACACCCTGTGATTGCGTATATTTTGCAAACGCCGTCAATTTCTCGCCGTATTCCCGCCAACGGTTTTCAGGAAAACGAAGTCGACGCTCAACAGGCATAGTGATGTTGCCATGAACACACCCAGTGACCTCCGCAAACACCATCACGTTTGCGCCTAGCGTTTTAAGTAAATCAAGGTGAGATTGCACCGCATCGATTTCCTGCTCAACAGAACGGCTTAACAATTCTCCTGAATACCAGCCTGAAACCAACGCCAATTCGTGCTTTCGCAAAATTGGGCCCAATACTTCGGGGGTTCTTGGGAATTTATTGCCCAATTCAAACCCCGTAAACCCTGCTAACTTCCCTTCCGCCAAACATACATCAAGGGGCGTCTCTGCCCCCAAAGAGGGAAGATCATCATTCGTCCATGTCAGTGGGTTGATGCCTAGGTGAACTGCCATGTTTGTTTCCTCATCTTTGCCATTGCCACTTTGTGCTTGCTAGGGTTAACCGACCCCATTAACGCTGACGCCATGTATCAATCAAATCGATGTAGTTTCGTTTTACCGCATTCACGAACTGCTCTCCCGTTAGCTCACCGCGCATCCATTGTCGGCTTGGTTCACCAAAGATGGTGCGCCCTACCGCGAAACCACGCACAGTGCGCGATTGAGAAGCGGCAGAGAAACCCGCTTTAAGTTGTTCAGCAGGTTGATCTAAGCCCAACAGCACAACACCACGGCAGTGAGAATCACGATGTTCTATCAAGGCATCAACATCTTTCCAGCCCTGCGCGGTGAGTGGCGGCAACTTCCACCAATCGGGTTTAATCCCTAAGTTATACAATCGCTCCATGACACGCTGATACAAGGCATCTGCTTCCTTGTCCGAACTGACAGGCACGTCTTTCGGTAGAATGACTTCAATCAGCAATTCATTAGTACTTTCGCAACAGGCTTTGTACACCTCTTTTAAGGTTTCTTCCTGCTCAAGTTGCAGTTCACGTTCGTCATCGGGATGGTAGAACATCAAACATTTCACCACCTGCTCGCGTGGCCAACTCGCCAATTGCGTGCCGATATTGCCGTTTTCGAGGCGAAGTGGGCGCGAACCCGGCAGTTCAATGGGTCGACCGACCCAATAGCGCTCTGCCACTGAATCGCCAAACCCAGTTGCATCGTTGAGTACATCCATGCCAAAAGTGGAATCACACAGAATGCCTGCTTTCCCCGTTAAACCACTTTCTGCCGTGACGTCTTTCACCGCCTGCCAAATGAGTGATTTCAAATGCGGAATGTGTGCCACATCAATCCCTGCGCTGAGCGCCATTTCGACAAACTGCGAACGATGATCAAACGCGAGTACGCATAACTCTGGCCATGCTTTTTCACGGGTAGTCACACGGTGAAGATGGTTCAACATCGCATCACGATCAGGACGCGGCACTTCATGCTCACGCAGCAAATAGTTATCAAGCTCTTCTTTGGTCGGCATCGCAGGAGAACAACCGTGGCGAGATACCACCAGGGCACCACATGCATTAGCATAGCGACAGCTTTGCTCCCATGATTCGTCGTTCAGATATCCGCGCAGCAGACCGGACATAAAGGCGTCACCTGCCCCCAGCACATTCAGCACTTCAACACGCACACCTTTCACCGTGATGCCATCGTCTAACTGGCTCCCGATCTCATCGGTAAACACGCTACAACCCAGAGGGCCGCGTTTACACACCAAAGTGGCGTCCGTCAGTTCGCGCACTTTTTTCAACGCACCAATAGAATCTTCCGTGCCACCTGCAATGTGAAATTCTTCTTCTGTGCCGACAATCAGATCGAAACGCCCCAGCACTTCTTGCAACTGGTTGGTGACATCATCAGACGCGATAAAGCGGGTTTCGCCGTCACCCAATGAGGTTAACCCCCAAAGTACAGGACGAAAATCCACGTCCAACGCAGTGCGCACGCCATGTTTGCGCGCGTAATTAAGCGCGGTGATCACCGCTTGGCGAGAACTTGGATTTGAAAGGTGCGTGCCCGTAATGGCTAAACATTTGGCGGATGCGATGTATTCTTCGCTAATGTCTTCAGGCGTGATGGCTTGATCGGCACAGTTTTCACGAAAGAAAATCAAAGGGAAGGTATCTTTGTCTTTGATGCCGAGTAACACCAACGCTGTCAGACGCTCTTTGTCCGTGATGATATGGCTGGTATCTACGCCCACACGTTCTAACTCTTCACGAACAAAACGCCCCATGTGCTCATCACCCACACGAGCAAGCATGCCGGATTTGAGCCCTTGTCGAGCCGTTCCATGGGCCACATTGCCAGACGAACCGCCTAAATATTTAGCGAACGTTCGCATATCCTCGAGCCTTGAACCGACTTGCTCTCCATAGAAATCGACCGCTACGCGCCCAAGGCAGATAACATCCAGTGTTCTTTCCTGCGTCGTCATGTATGACTCCTGTCCGACTGTGTTGGTGTGAAGAAAGGGTGAAATGAAACGTGTCGAAACACAGAAAACCATAACGAAACGTTTATTTCATTTAATAGTAAGTTCTAAACGTTTATCACGCAACCAATGAAATAAACATTTCATTAACGAAATAGACAAAGATGTGATCACAAGGCAAATAACAGACAAATTCTTTGACTAGACGACTGGTCTAATTGATCTTAAAATACGTGCCATGAATACAGCCCAGAGCCAGCTTTGAATCGGGCACGAGGTTTCCCGAATCATCTAGCGTCCCAAGGGCCTTTTCTATCTTTAGTTGATTTTCTTCAGCGATCGCTTTCACGCGCGCCTTATCGGCTTTCCAAGCAGCGGCGGCTTCTTGAGACGATTCCTCAATGGACTCAAGATCCAGCGTTACCGATCTCGGAGAGGCAGGTTCTTGAATCAATACTTGGGGAGTTGATGTTTCTTCGGGGGGAAAAATGGCGTTTATCACTCGCTCAAAGAAAATGACGACTTGCCTAAAAAAGCTGCCTAATGCCGCCCAGATACCAGCGAGTCTTCCGCTAAAATCATTCATCACACCACTCCATGTTTACCATAGGAAATAGATCATCAAATCGATGCGAAGACCATCCTCTGTCTAAACCACTGACATCGTCTAATTCACACTTGCTGGCCGAATCCTTCGTTCAGCACAGAGAAACTTCGCCCCATTAAACGTGCAAAGTCATTTCTTCACTTTATGCGAAAGCATCTCGCAAACATGTCCAATCATTGTGATGAACATAACAATAAGTGACCAACTTTATAGGCTTTACGCGTAAGAAAAAAAGTGGATGCACCTCCCCGTTAGTCAACGTCGCCATTCTCACATATTTTTAATTCGTTGCATGGTGTTGAAAATGCGTTTTCATGTAACAACATTTAGATTATACATATTGATGCTTATGTGTTTTTTGGATGCAGATTTTTAATAGAACACTGTATTTCTGGATAGCTTCTCTCAAAATCCCCTGACACAAATGTATATTCTCACTCATGATCTCTCACTCTAACTTTAAGTAATTATTATCATTTCCCACAATATGTAGCAGCCCAAATAATCCCACTGCTTTCACTTCACAATGACTACTTTCTTTGACTTCATTTCAATAGCATTTGTGATGCTAGGAATAGCGATACGTCTTGGCTTAATGCTTCTGAACAAATAGTGAGTAACTATGCCAAGAAAAAATTCAAAATAGAGGAAGTACATAATGAGCAATAAAATCTTACAAACGACAGTGTTTTCCATTGCGATGAGCACAACTCTGACTGCGTTTGCTGAGAACGACACCGCCAAAAATGAAGGCATCATCAATGGCATCAACTTTGGCCCTCTTGCACAACTTGTGGGGACATGGAAAAGCGACAAACCGGGTGGTGTTGATGTGTCGCCAGCACAAACGAACACACCACAGGGAGAAGGTGCGCCTGCAGCTACCCCACTTTATGAATTGATGACATTTGAAGTGGCCGCCGATGCAACCAATGCCAGCGAACAATACCTTGCCGCCATTTACTACAAACAAGAAGTGTTCAGACAATCAGATGATTCGAAGTTCCATGACCAACGCGGCTATCTGATTTATGACCACAAAAATCAGACCGTGTATAACTCATTCTGTGTACCGCGCGGCACCTGTGTTGTTGCAGAAGGCAAAGCAGGAAATGACATGACCTTGGTGGCGTCCTCTGAAGGCATTGCACAATCCAACTTTATGTCCGAAAAAGCATCGACCAAAGATTTCACTATGAACATCAAAATCGATGGCAACAAACTTACCTATACCGAGACGATGAAGTTGGACATCTATGGAAAACCATTTTCACACACTGATAGCGATACACTGGTTCGCCAAACACAATAAGCTGTTCACCCTCCACATTTTGTGGAGGAGTTTTCCTCATGAATGACCCGAATGCACCTCGCTCACCCTTCCCAAATCTTTTCTGAACTCAGCGATCCGCATTTAACACTAAAAACACGTATGCCTTGTTCGCGCATCGCTGGCAAAATGTGAGCCAGTATCCCCTTTTTGACTCACGCTACGGCCTTACGGATTGAGAGATAACATGATGAAATCAGCGATGTATTCAACACATGCAGAGCAATATGATCTTGCCGTTCAAGATAACCTCTACAACGCACATTTCGAACGTCCAAACCTCCAAGCAATGCTCGACGACCTCGCAGGCAAAAGCGTATTGGATGTAGGTTGTGGATCGGGGATTTACGCGCAGTTTCTTTTGGCGTCAGACGCCGCAGCGGTGACCTGTATTGATGCCTCACAGGCGATGATTGATATTGTCTCACGCAAGTTTTCAGGCAGTGTCAATGTCTATGCGCAAGATGTCTCTCAAGGGTTACCTCGCGAAGCTTCAGACAGCAAAGATGTCATCATTTGCCCACTCATGCTGCATTACATTGAAGATCTAACCATGCTCTTTAGAGATGCGCATCGCGTACTAAAATCTGGCGGGTACATGGTGTTTTCCACCCACCACCCTTTTGCTGATTTTGATTATTCCACCAGCGGTGATTACTTCAAACGAGAGCCGGTTATTGATTTGTGGGACACCGTTGGTGAACCCGTTGAAGTTCATTTCTTCCGTCGTTCACTCACAGAACTATTAGGGGCTGTGACACAAAGTGGACTGCTGATCTCGCAGGTTTCCGAGGGCATCGTCAGTGAAAAAATCAAAACACTGTCACTAGACACCTACCATTCTATGAAGAGACAGCCTCCTTTCATTTTTGTGAAATGTCTAAAAAGTTAATTTAAACAGAATGCTACAACGTATCCACCAGGCAAAAATTCACGCCTGTGACCACTGATAAGTAAAAGCTATCAGAGTGATAGCGAAGAGCGATTTCTCTTCACGCTGAGGCACGCGTATCCTGTGCTTATTGGTGGAAAGGAGGATATTACAATGGCAGGTCAACGAGCATTAGTGGTTGAAGGCGGGGCAATGCGTGGCATTTTTGCCAGCGGTGTTTTAGATGCGTTTTTAGATAACGACTACGCGCCTTTTGATTTTGCTGTTGGTGTGTCTGCGGGTGCGTCGAACTTGTTGGGCTATCTGGCAGGGCAACAAAAGCGCAGTTATCACGTCATTACTGAGCTTGCCACTGACTCACGGTTTTTCAATCCAGCGCGCTTTTTACGCGGTGGCAATCTGATTGATGTGCAATGGCTTTGGGATGAATCTCACTCGCGCTTTCCGCTTGATCGAAAAACCTTTTTTAATGCCATCCCACTGCTCGCTACTGTCACCAATGTCGACACTGGATTCGCCGATTACTACTGGATTAACGAAGATAATATCACCGATGTTATCGAAGCCACATCTGCGCTGCCCATTGCGTATCGACAGACGCCTTGTTTCTCTGGCGGTTGTTACACCGATGGTGGCGTAGCAGACTCCATTCCTGTCGCGGAAGCATATCGCCGTGGTGCGCGCGACATTACGGTCGTGTTGTCTCACCCTGTTGATTTCATCATGTCACCCATGAAGATACCTGGGTTGATGGATCACCTTCTGAAGAAGTACCCCAACATCGCGGATGCCATGCGCCAGCGCGCTGAACGCTACAATCAATCACTCAGCTTCATTAAAAACCCACCCGCCGATTGCAAGGTCCGTGTTATCGCGCCACCTAAGAACTTTTCGATTGGTCGCTTCACCATGAAAAAATCGAAGCTGGATGTCGGCTATGACATGGGGAAAAAGGCAGGAAGACGCCATATTGCAAAGCAAAATAGCGCCAACAATACGCCGCACATCGCCTTTGCATTAGCAACCACAACACCCTCAAAAATGAGGGCTATCACCCCAATGAGCAACAGCGATCGTTTACGCGCGTCATTGTAAAACACAAACCAATAGCCTATTACGCTACAGAGGTTGAGGGGTTGCTCATACTGCACTCGACCGATAGAGCGTTGACTCAGCGCACCTCAACGGGTGACGACACTAACACCACCCAATGAAACGCAGTTTGAGTTAAAGGTTGCACCAATGTAAAAGATGCTTTAATTTCAGTGAGGTTAGTTTAAAAAATCACCAAACAGAAAAGAGCATTTATGTTTACTTCATCGCTATCACGCTGGCTTCTCCTCCTTATACCCAACAGCCGGTAGCTTTGCTCTTTTCCGGCTGTGAGTAATGCAGCCGGATACCATTTCTCACAGCCTTGTTTTCTTTCCCAACGACAAGCAAGGACGCGACCACATGAATAATACATCCGCCGCCGAACAGCCCAATTCCGATTATCGCCAAGGCATTATCTTTGCGTTAATTGGCACCGTGCTTTTTTCTATAAAACCTGTTCTGATCAAACTTGCTTATGCAGCAGGTGGCGATGTAACCGACATCATGAGCCTTCGTGCAGTCTCTTCTCTACCACTCTATGTCGCGATACTTCTTTGGCTATGTCGCCTCCCAGAAGAACGCGAAAAAGTGCGAAAGTTTGGCGGGCAAGCTGTGCTCGTCGGCATCCTTGGCTATTACTTTGCCTCTTTACTGAACATCACGGCGCTCGAGTTTATTTCTGCGCAACTTGAACGCCTTTTGCTGTTTCTCTTTCCTTCTTTTGTGGTGATCATCAGTTGGATATTTCTGAAAGAACCACCGCGCAAAGGCACCTTTGTGTCCATTGGCTTAGGCTATGCTGGCGTGGCCATGATCGTCTTGCATGACTTTAGTTCGTTTGGTTCGCAAGTCTGGCTAGGAATCGCTCTGGCCGTGGGGGCAGCATTGTTGTTCGCAACGTACTTGGTACTGAGTAAGACAGTGATCAGCAAGATTGGGCCACAGCTATTTACCAGTATTGGCATGGGCAGCGCGGGCGTTGTCATCATGATTCAACACCAGTGGCAAGGTACGCAGTTCAGCCATATGTCGAATGAATTGATTGTCTTAGGCGTTGCGCTTGGCTTTTTCTGCACCGTGCTGCCGTCATATTTTGTAGCTGCCGCCATGGCGAGATTAACACCGTCTGTACTGAGCTTAACGAGCAATGTGGGTCCTGCCATCACCGCCCTTTTTGCCATCACCCTGCTTGATGAAGCATTCACGATCTGGCATGGCTTGGGCATGTTGTTGGTTGTTTATGCGGTAATAAGAATTAACAAGAAGGCATAGAACAATAAAAGCGGGAATATTCCCGCTTTTCCATTCCCATTTAGGCGACGTTATTTTCCAACGTCAACACCGTAGCGAAAACAGGAGGTCATGTGGTCATTGACCATGCCTGTGGCCTGCATGTACGCGTAACAAATCGTGCTGCCAACAAACTTAAAACCACGTTTTTTCATCGCTTTGCTCATTGCATCAGATTCTGCAGTGGTCGCTGGCACATCCGACATGCTCTCCCAATGATTGATGATCGGCTCTCCACCCACAAACGACCAAACATACGCATCGAAACTGCCAAATTCTTCTTGAACCTCCAGCGCCAACTTGGCGTTCGTCACTGTGCCATTCACCTTGAGTTTATTTCGCACAATGCCGGGGTTCGCTAGCAATTCTGCTATTTTTTCTTCGTCGTAAGCAGCAACGGTGTCAATGTCAAAGTTATCAAAGGCTTCTCTGTATCCTTCGCGCTTTTTCAAAATGGTCGTCCAGCTCAAGCCCGCTTGCGCGCCTTCTAAAATCAGCATCTCAAACAGTGCTCTATCATCATGAACAGGCACGCCCCATTCTGTGTCATGATAAACCTGATCAAGCTCGCTTACATTCGCCCAGCTACAACGTTCCATCGTGTTTCCCTTGAAAAAGTAAATAATGCCGACCTAAAAACACTGTATATATAACCATAGATAAGAAACCGTAGATAGAAAAAGAGGATGCAATTGTGAGAATGGCATCCTCTTGGTTTCGATAGGCTGTTTTGGTTTATTTGCTAAAGCGTTTGCTTTAGCCGAGCTTTACCGTGGTTTGTTCATTCAGCGATTCAAGCGCCGCCTCCGCCAACACCAATGCCTGCTCGCCATCATAGCCAGAACATTGAGGCTCGACTTTGCTCTCCAACACATCAACAAAATGCTGCCACTCAGCGATGTAGGCTTTCTCATAGCGCTCAAGGAAGAAGTATTGAGGTTTTGCGCTGCTGCAATCTTCTTCCCCCCAATGCTCGACCAAATGCTCACGCACGTTGCCGGCTTTGAGCATACCTTTGCTGCCATGCAGTTCTATGCGTTGATCATAGCCGTAGCCAGAACGGCGGCTGTTGATGATGTTTGCCATCGCACCAGAGGGGAAATGCAACACGATCACAGCACTGTCGATGTCTCCCGCTTCGCCAATCTCAGGATCTACTAAACATGAACCATGCGCTGAGACGGATACTGGGTCTTCTCCCATAATAAAACGCGCCATGTCGAGGTCATGCACCGACATATCACGGAAAATACCGCCAGACACTTTGACGTAATCTACGGGTGGTGGCGACGGATCACGTGACGTAATCACTAATGTTTCGGCTTTACCAATCGCGCCACTTTCAAATAAATCTTTCAACGTACGAAATTGGGGATCATAGCGGCGGTTAAAACCCACCAAGAAAGGGACACCGCTGGCCTCAACGACCTCTAAACAGGTTCTTACACGGGCTAGGCTCAAATCTATCGGCTTTTCGCAGAAAATGGCTTTTCCCGCTTTCGCTGCTAATTCGATAAGGTCAGCGTGTGTGTCTGTCGCTGAACAAATACAAACCGCATAGATATCAGGATCAGACATGGCTTCTTCCACTGTCATGACCTCCGCACCATACTGCGCCGCGAGTTGCATCGCACCTTCTTGGTAAGGGTCGATCACTGCACGGATTTGGGTTTGAGGGTTGGCAGCGATATTCACCGCATGCACCTTTCCTATCCGCCCACATCCAAACAACGCGATATTAAACATGGCAACTCCTTTTGCTTTCCAATTTTTATAATGTTGGGTGTATCTAATGTCGTTTTAGGGAAACGCCAAACACCTAACGTGAATGCTTTTCTTCATAGACTGGGGAATTTATCCATGCGTGGTCTTCTTCCCACGTGAATAACCATTTGCGAACAGGCCCAGCCATGACATTGAGGTAGTAGCTGTCGTAACCGGCCATCGTGGCGACGGGATGGTAGCCTTTGGGCACCATGACCACGTCTTTATCATACGCAGCCATACACTCATCAAGATCACCGTCATCGGTATAAACCCTTTGAATACAAAAACCTTGAGAAGGGTTTAACCTGTGATAATAGGTTTCTTCCAGCTGTGTTTCTTTTGGTGGCGCATCGCGATCATGCTTGTGGCTTGGGTAGGAACTTGTGCACCCTTCATCGGTATACACTTCAACCACTAGCAAGCTGTCTGCATCTTTATCGTCTGGCAAGATGTTGTGCACGTATCGCTGATTATTGCCATGACCACGCGCTTCTGCGCCCACATCATTAGGCCCAATGAGACGTGATGGGTATGTTCCTTTGCCCGGCGCAGAGCATACCGCCAGTTCCAACGCGGTTACCGCAGTAATTGTTGCTGTGTCACCCGCTGTGACGTACAGAGAATAGGGCTTTGTGCGTTCAAATGGGTCAAGACGCTCGCCAATCACGCCAAGGGAGGCTCCCGCTAAGACCGCTTCAGCTTTCCCCGCCACTATCACCAAGCACAGTTCAATATCCGGCCCTGCATCGAACGTATGCGTGTCTCCTTCGGATAAGGAATAAGCTTCAAAACCGACATATTTCCAACCCGCAGATTCGGGGGTGATGTGCTGATAACGCCCAGATGGGGTTAACTCACGCTTTTTAGACAGAAGATCAGGCACACGTCCTCCTTGATGGTGTTTGATTCGTTATTCATTTCAAGACACTAAACCTGTCCATGGTTTGTTTCTTGAATCGGGTCTAGCGGGCAAATTGAAAACAATTTCAATTTGCCCGCTAGAAATAATAGAACATTTTTTTCAAACATCAACGCAATGAAATTTTTATTTCATTTTGAATCAATTTTGAAATAGACTCATTGTGTAACTGGGTGGCTCTCACTCGCACCTTCGCGCCAGTTGAAGCTATCGGGCACATTAGGATGGCCACAAAATAGTAAAGCCAGTAATCGATAAGACAGGTGAGTTTAAAGAGAGACGCCAAAGGAGAAAGGCATCATGAATCAAACCAAAAACGTTGTTCTACCCTCGTTCTTTGCGTCATCAGACATTCGACTCGATGACTTTCATGTTCTCTGTCACCAGGTGGCTCACACTGATCAGTATCCGCTCGCAGACTCCATCATTAAGAATGTCGTTATTTATGATGGAGAAGCCATCCGTCAACACCCTGAAAAGTATCGTGACTTTCAAAATGAAATGGCGTCCGCACTGCGTGATGGCCCCGGCGTTTTCGCCGTAAAACGCTTTTATCAGGACACACAAGTGATTGACGAAATGAGCCAGGTCTTTGAGGACATTTTAGAATCAGAGAAAGGGTATGGTGCTGGCGACCACTTCGGAAAAACGGGCCCGCAAGCGAACGGTAGGATTTGGAATGTGTTTCAGAAAAGCGCCGTTTCAGCGCCATCAAACTTCGTTGAATACTACAAAAACCCGCTATTAAGCCTCGTCTCTGAAGCTTGGTTAGGCCCCCACTATCAAGTCACTGCGCAAGTGAACATTGTGAGACCCGGCGGGGAAGCACAGGTCTCTCACCGTGATTACCATTTAGGCTTTCAGCAACCCGATGAAACCTTGCGCTACCCCCTTCATATTCAGCAGATGTCATCAATGTTAACGCTACAAGGCGCGGTTGCGCACACTGACATGCCCATTGAGAGCGGCCCAACCAAGTTACTTCCATTCTCCCAACACTATCCTCTCGGATATGTTGCTTATCACGACGACGCATTTAAGGCTTACTTTGAGCAACACTGCGTTCAAGTGCCTTTAGAAAAAGGTGATGCGGTCTTTTTTAACCCTGCACTTTTCCATGCTGCAGGCGCAAATAAAACGCAAGATTTCCATCGTTCAGCGAATTTACTGCAAATTTCTTCGACGTTCGCCAAACCCATGGAAACCGTCGATCTCGCAGACATCAGTCAGATCATTTATCCTTACCTTCGCCAAGCATGGGAGAATAATAGCTTCAGCGATGCAGAAAAAGTCGCAATCATTACGGCAGCAACCGATGGTTATTCCTTCCCGACAAATCTCGACACGGACCCACCGATTGGCGGTTTAGCACCAGAGACGATGGAATCGCTATTACTCCGCGCATTAAACAACCAATGGTCACACAAGGCCTATCAAGATGCGTTGAGTGAACTGCAGTCAAAACAGAGCGCGTAACGACAAACAAGCATCCCTCGCCCACCGTTGAAAAACACTTGTGTGGTGGAAAATTCGGCGTAGTCTGTGTGCGAATGTCCACCACAGAAGAGGAACAACGTGTAGAACATGAATACTTTTAAGCGCGGCCAAACCATCCCTTTGATGGGTGGATATACCATCGCGCTCATCCAGCGAAACGATCTCAATGATATTATCGAGATGCTGGGCGACCCAAAGGTCACAGAATACCTCTACTTTGCACCCGCACCAGAAGACGTTTACCGTGGTTATTTTGGTCCTATCATTGAAGGCACAGCGGAAGCGATTGGTCATGGTGAATGGCCTGAAAGTCCAACGGCCATCATTCGCGACCAAGAGGGGCGCTTCATGGGCATGGTAGGTCTGCACGCGGTGATGTTTCTATCTGGGAACTATGAATTGGGCTATCAGTTGGCTCAACATGCATGGGGCAAAGGCCTCGCGAGCAGCGGCAGCGCATTTCTTCTGTCTATTGCCTTTGATGTGTTTGGTGCGCACAAAGTGTCCGCAGATTGCTATCGCTCAAATGAAGGTTCTTATAAGACGCTCGTTAAAGTCGGCTTGGTAGAGGAAGGCTGTCAAACCGCGTACTACAAAACCCAATCAGGCTTTGATGATCGCCTGCACTATGGCATCACCAAAGCACAATACAACGCGCTGTCGCACTAAACGATAGCCATAAAAAAACCCGCAAAATGCGGTTTTTTTTCATTGCTGCTGGAAGCAATTACATGCTGAAGATGTCTTCACCGTCTTGCAATACCGTTTCCGCATCCGTCCAGATAGTGATTGATTTAGAACCTTGTGTGAATACATAGGCATCCAACTCACTCACTTGGGAACCGCTCAAGCCCATAAAGGCAATCTGTTCCGCAGACAACTCTGCAGAAACCGCAGCATCCGCTTCGTAGTTCCAGTTAACTGCTTCAAGGTTAAAGGTGTCATCACCTTCGCCCAAGTAAGCCACAAAACCGTCCCAGTTACCTGGATCAACGTTCGTCGTGTTTTGGAAGTTATCAGACTGTGCGTCAATAGCAAACGCATTTACGGTTACGGTCTGGTCACCTACGCTCGTTTCCACAACAGCTTCAACTTGCGCAATTGGTTTAGGCCCTGATGTCACACCGTATGACTTACCAGAGAAGTCGATGTTTGCGTCGCCATCAACCAAAATCTTGTCAAAGCCACGGTCGCCCACATAGATGTTGTTGTGTTCAGCCAAGAAGTCAGCATCGTTGAAGTCATTTTGGTCGAAGATCATGGTGTCATTACCTTCACTACCAATGTAGATGTTTTGGTCTTCGCCACCGTCCATGATGATGTCATCTTCAAAGCCCGCTTGAAGCACATCGTTACCTGCGCCGCCGTACAATGAATCATCACCGCTCGCGCCGAACAGTTTGTCGTCGCCGTCACCGCCAATCAGGTTGTCATCGCCTTCGTCACCGTTGATCAGGTCATCGCCGTCTCCACCGTGGATGTAATCGTCGCCTTCACCACCGCTGATGGTGTCATTGTCGCTGACAAATACTTCTTTTGTGGTTTCTGCAAACTCAGAGTAATCAAGGTCACGAAGGTTCTCATAAGAATGAGGGACCAAGGTTAAGTCTGTCGCGGCAGAGATTTCTGGGCCTTCGATTTGTAGAAGGATTTTGCCGTTCTCACCAAGGTTGTGGTAGTGATGGCGGTTACCGTCCAAATCCACATCGATAATCGCGAACTTATAAACGTTACCAGCTGCATCGCAGTACTTGAGTGTGTAATCCAAGTTAACCGCGTACGTGTTTCCATCAATCGTGACAGACTGCGACTTATCATCAGAGTATTCGTTACAGTAGTTATCACCGTTCAGAACGCCATCGTCGTCTTGGAAGGTAACTTCAGATGTACCGCCGTCAAACGCCAGTTTCTTAGGGAAAGACCAAGTGTGGAAGTTGCCACCTGAAGGCATGTTGAAATCATCACCCATGATGAACACGCTAGCAGTCGGGTCAGTTTCGACGGTTTCCGTTGCTTCTTGGCCACCGTAAATGGTGTCATTACCTTCACCACCGTAGATCTCGTCATCACCCCACTGACCATAAATGGTGTCATTGCCTGCACCGCCGTCAATGTAATCATTGTCGTTAGATTTTTGTGTTGTCGCGTTAGCAACATCATCGTAATCCAATCCATTGATGTTCTTGTATGAATGCGGAACGAGAGACAAATCGGTAGCATCAGTGATTTCTGGGCCGTCGAGTTGCAGCAACAAGTTACCGTTTTCATTCAGGTTATGGTAATGGTGACCATTGCCATCCAAATCAACATCTAGAATTGCAAAGGTATAGACGTTGCCGTCAGAATCGCAGTACTTGAGGGTGTAATCCAAGTTCACTGGGTAAGTGTTGCCATCGATAGTCACGGTCTGTGATTTGTCGTCAGAATACTCGTTGCAGTAGTTATCGCCATTCAAAACGCCATCGTCGGCTTGGAATGTCACTTCTGTTGAACCGCCGTCAAATGAAAGATCCTTCGGGAAAGACCAAGTGTGGAAATTACCACCAGCCGGCATATCAAAATCTGCACCCATCTGGAATACGGTGACGCTTGGGTCTTCGCTGAAGTTTGGCGTTGCTGTGTTGCCGTAAATGATGTCATCGCCATCACCGCCGTACAATTTGTCATTGCCGTTTTCACCAGAAATGTGGTCTTCACCTTTCAGGCCAAAGATGGTGTCGTCGCCGTCACCACCCGTAATGGTGTCGTTCAAATCTGCTGGATCGACAGGCTGAGGCTCTGTGATGTCTGCGTAGTTCAGGCTGCTTACGTTTTGGTAAGAATTAGGAACAAGTGAAAGGTCTGTGTCACCCGTGATTTCTGGGCCATCAATCTGAATCAAGATCTTGCCGTTCTCGCCGACATTGCAGTAGTGGTGACCGTTGCCGTCTGCATCGATATCAACAATCGCGAAGGTGTAGATGTTGCCATCGCTGTCGCAGTATTTGAGGCTGAAGTCCACGTTTGCAGAATATTCTTGGCCACCGATATCAACGGTTTGTGATTTGTCATCAGAGCGCTCATTGCAACGATCATCGCCATTTAGCTGACCATCGTCATCGTTAAAAGTCACATCAGTTGTTGAGCCCGTGAAGTTCAATTTAGGTGGAAACGACCACGTGTGAAAGTTGCCGCTGTCCATGGTGAAATCAGCACCCATGACAAACATTGCGCCAGTTTTCTTTGAATCATCACCGTTACCAATGTCACCGTATAGTGTATCTGCGTTTGACGTACCGTTAATATCTGCCATGACCTTTTCCCTCTGCCTGGTTGTTTTGTGAGCGTTACGAATGGCAGTAATACATGCTCAATACGCTGTCCCGCTTACAGGGAAACACTTATATTTGGGATAACTAACATTGGCGTTGTTTCCTAAATCATTGAACTAATCCCAATAGTAGCGATCAGATCATCA
>JBELME010000048.1:0-19214 GCA_042096095.1 Enterovibrio sp. | reverse complement strand
GGAGTCAGTTTGGTCGCTTTTAACTTGTCTCAATCTGTCTCATTTATGATAGCGGAGCGATATAAACCACTTTAGGGGTGTCATTAGGGGTTTAACTTGCCCTATTTTTACATGGCTGCGAGCAAATACGTGATTTCTTGCGGTTTATAGGGATGAACGCCCTGTAGAAAACGTGAAAAAAAGACCATTTTGGCAGGTCTTCTAGACAACATATCCTGCGTTCATTCATGTAAAAAACGAACAGATTTATCGTTTAGCCTAGTATCAAAACGCTTTGAGGGAGCATTCATGAAACCGTTCTATACCCGAAAGAGACAGCGATTCTCGAAGACGAATACTGGTACGACTTGCTTTAAATCAGATTTTAATACAATAGAACAAAAAGTTAACATGATGACTGTACTTACCGAAAGCATACGATCAAAAATGAGCATTATGATGCTCGCCACAACAGTTTCTGTGTACATTCCTTCGGTGGCTGCCCAGTCACTTGAACAGGCTGTCGCAGAAACACTGTCTCAAAATCCAGTCATTCGAGAAGCGTATAACCAGTTCAAGAGTCAAGAAGAGCAAATTGACGCATCACAAGGCGGATATTTACCGTCAGTTGATCTAGAAGCTGGCATAGGTTACTCCGACTATGACAACGACAGTAACCAAGGGCAATACAAACCCCGAGATGTTCGCATCAGTTTGCGCCAACTTATTTGGGATGGTGCCATTACCTACAACGACATCAAACGCACAAAGTCAGAAGCCGAAGCGCAGCGTTTTCAACTTCTTTCTGACGCGCAAGACACAGCGCTGCGTGTGACCGAGGTTTACCTGAATGTTTTAAAAGCTGAAGCCATTATGGATTTGTCGGTGAAAAACCTCGACACCCATGAACGCATCTACAAAGACATCAAACGACGCACCGACTCAGGCATCAGCTCAACGGCTGACCTTTCTCAGGTAGAAGGCCGATTGGCTCAGGCTAACACTAACCTTCTCGCGGCAAGCAGTAACCTCGATGACGAAACCACCGAGTTCGAACGTGTGGTAGGTCGAAGCCCTACTGCCTTGGTAAAACCAGACGTCGATGCCCTCTTTATCCCACAATCTCTGGTTGATGCCCTCGCTGCAGCAAAAGAAAACAACCCAGTCGTTCATGTTGCAAGCAACGATGTTGAAGCAGCCCGTTATCAATACGAGCAGGCAAAAGGTGATTTCTACCCTACCTTCACCATTGAAGCATCACAAGAATGGGGCGAAGAGTTAGACGGCTCACCTGGCGACACTGACGAGTTCCAAGCCATGCTTCGTATGCGCTATAACCTGTTCAGTGGCGGTACAGATGCAGCTGAAGCGCGCAGCGCGGCGTATCAAATCAACAAGGCAAAGAACATTCGCAACAATGCTCACCGCATGTTGAATGAAAGTACACGCCTCGCATGGACAGCAAAAGAACTGTCTGAGAAGCAAACAACCTTCTTACAACAGCATGTTGATGCCTCGGCGAAAACGCTGACGGCGTATGAGAAGCAATACCTGATTGGTCGACGTACTCTGCTTGACCTACTCAATACTGAAAATGAACTGTTCGACGCGCGCCGCTCATACCTCGATGCGCACTTCGAAGGCATTCTCGCTCGCTACCGTGTCTTAAACGCGACGGGGTTACTGCTCTCTGAACTGCGTGTAGATACGCCAGAAGAATGGCAAACCTCGGTCTATGGCGATCAAGGAGACAGTCAATGAAGAACGCAGTAAGGTTGGCAACAACCAAGTTCTCACTTACACTTTCAACCTTTGTACTGCTTGGAACATTCGGCCTCGCCGGATGTTCAACGACAGTTTCAAACCCGCCCGTGGCTGATCAAACGGCCAGCTTGTTAGATGACGACAAAGACGGCGTGATCAACGCGCGTGATTTGTGCACGACAACAGCATCTGGCGCGCAAGTGAACAACGATGGATGTGCGGAAATCGTCGCCCTCAATGCAATGAATGAATTGCACATCTTGTTCGCAAATAACTCCTCTGTAATTCCCCCAAGCTTTAGTGGTGAAGTCCGTCAACTCGCAACCTTCATGAAAACCTTCCCAGCAACCCGCGTTGAGCTAAAAGGCTATGCAAGCCCAACAGGGTCAGACGCACAAAACGTTGCGCTGTCGCAAGCGCGTGCGACCTCAGTGAGAAATGCGCTGACACGACAAGGTATTCAAAAAAGTCGAATCAAGATTGTTGGCTACGGAGAGAGCGACCCTGTAATTGCAGATTCATCAACCCTTACAGAAATCTTAAGCCGACGCGTGACGGCGGGTGTGAAAGCGACAGAAGAAAGTGTCGTGATGGAATGGACTATCTACACGTCTAAATAGCCCTTCAACATCACAACAACGAACAACAAAAAAGGGACTGATTTGAACAGTCCCTTTTCTTTTGTATTTATCTTTTAAACCGAACTAAAGAGGTATTTTGAAACGAACCAAAGAGGAGCTGTTAACGGAAAGAAGCACAGCTTTCTTAATCCAAAGCCAATGAAAAAGTGTTGGCCGAGAAAAACCAACATTAAACACCGGGGAATCGTTATGCCAGCCCGTCGTGCTCGCGAACGACAACGACACCCATGCCACTTAACCCAGTAATCAAGTTTCTGCGTTTAGGTGTTGCTCGCGACACACACGAAGACCAACGCCATTAAGCAAAGGCGATGGCTTGGCGTATCAATGGAAAATGATCGGATCAATCGTCCCTTGATTGGTTGGCAGTGCCAGCAACAACCAAAAATCAAGCTCAGTCTCTGTGCATTGGTCTGGCGCAACGCGGATAACACCTTTACAACGTTTACCGCCAGGTTGCTCCAATTTCGCACCTGGACGCCGCAGCGCTTCCTTCAAGCACTCTTCTCCAACAACGAACTGAAGGCCGTCTTCATCAATGATGCTGAACAGGCGTTCATGTTGATAAAAGTACACGCGCTGGTTGTCGATCTCTTCGCGAATTCCAGATATACCAATCAGTGCATTTCGCACAGACTCAGAAAGATGTTTGTCAGTCACAGCGTTCTCTCTATTTTTCTCGTTTAGCCAAATATAGAGAAACAACGCTTGCAAATAATCATCGATGATTCATATTCCATCTAAAACCGTAAAAAAGGCTGACATATCCACCAAGTGTCTAATAGCGCTAACTAATAATTATTCAGATCAAGCCGACAAACGTAGTAAACAAACGGTTTAAACCCAAAAAAGCGCCAAAAACTCATACTTCACTAAGGCTGCGGACTGACGATACTCCTTCACAGGGTTGGGATTTAGTGCTTGATCCGTCACATAAATCGATTTGTCTTAACCTTGTTTTTATCTCGTTTGCGCTAAGCTTCTAGTAAACAAGAAACACCTCTTTAAAGTTAAACACATAGAGGTGTACTCAATTGAATAACCTCGAAATATGTCACCAAGGAAGGAGAGTAAACAACCAAAATACCACGTGCGACGCTCACCAATTCACCAACATTGAAGGAGAGGCGACATGAAAGGGCTAATTTGGTTTAGGAACGATTTGAGGCTGGGTGATAACCCTGCTTTAGTGACGCTGTCACGGCGTTGTGAAAAAGCCATCATGCTTTTTGTCATCGATCCAGAGTGGTTTCGTCCAACCCACTTTCAATCTAAACATATGGGACGTTTCCGCGAAGAATTCCTCTATCAGTCGTTGCGTTCCCTCGAATGTGAACTCAAAAAACGGAGGCAACGTCTGGTCGTAAAGGTTGGCAACCCACTCGAGATCATTCCTGAGATTTGCCAGCGCCATGGCATTGACCTCGTTACCGTGACGGATCACCCCGGCGTTAACGAACAACAGCAGGTCGCGTATCTTAAACGCGTGCTGCCGAGCGAAGTGAGTGTAAGCGAAAGCTTTACGCTCTATTTACAAAATCAAATCGATTTTACCAAAGACAACTTCCCAGAAACCTTCACCCAGTTTCGACGTCATGTCGATCACCAAAACCTGTTGCCATGCATTCCTATTAGCGCACCTGAGTCCTTACCGATCATGCTTGACGAGCGCAGAGATTTTTGGGGCGGTCAGGAGTTTGTGTACGATTTAACGCCATACCACGGCGGTGAAGATTCTGGCTCTTTACAGCTAAACCAGTTTTTCTGGAAAACGCAGGGATTAAAACACTACAAAGATACGCGAAACGACTTGGACGGATGGCGGTTCTCATCACGTCTTTCAGCGTGGTTAGCGAACGGTTCGTTGTCGGCCCGTATGGTGGCAGCAGAACTTGATAACTATGAATATCGCCATGGACGTGATGAATCAACCCGTACCATTTTTGCGGAACTGTTGTGGCGCGAATATTACCAATGGATGATGCATGTTCAAGGCCCGAGAATGTTTGCCTTTGACGGCCTCAAACAAAAACGCCCGCTCACCAGTTTCTACAGCGAAAAATTCAAAGCGTGGGAGCAAGGCACAACAGAGTTTCCTATCGTGAATGCCTGTATGAGACAACTCAACCAAACCGGTTGGATGTCGAATCGTGGCCGTCATATTGCCGCAAGTTGCTTAGTGAACGAATTGGGTGTAGATTGGCGATTTGGCGCGGCTTACTTTGAGCAGCAACTCATCGACTTTGATGTGTCGTCCAACTATGGCAATTGGCAGGCTGTTGCAGGCGTTGATGCGGACCCCGAAGGCCACCCTCGCTTTGATGTGAACACCTTGGCAAAAGAATACGACCCTGAGGGCGTGTTTGTTGATAAATGGGCGGAAGCGACGTCACCTGTAAGCTTATTGAAATACTGACACGCAAATACCAATCATAAATTGAAGGGCGAAGAATATGCATTCACCGCCCTTTCCTTATTCCCCACCCGCCTCGTTAATCAGCATAAGACGAAGCAGGCAATGGTGTCGTCCTACGCCAGAATGTCGAGTATCCGATTGCTCACGCGCTTGGCATAAATCAGCGCCGTGTGTGTCAGAGGAAAGGTTTCATGGCTCGTCATGCCCTTAATCTCTGTTTCTTTGAGCAAAACCGTGCCATCAGATGCTTCACCTTGCTCTGTATTTAGCAAAATTCTTGCAGGGCCAATGGGCATATCACCCGCAATACTGTATAGCTCTGCCCCTTTCGGCCATGTTGGCGTGTCTTTGGGCATGAGGTATTCACTGGCAGATTGAAACATCCAATCTCCAATACCCACCTCTTTAAAATACGCCGCAATTTTTGAGCCTTGGTGCGGCGTACCCAAGGTGATAACGGTTTTAACGCAGTGACTCATTTCGCTGCCTGCTTCCATATAAGCGCGGGTTATCACGCCCCCCATGGAATGAGCAACGATCGCGGTGACATCACCATCAATAAATGCATCCATTTCCCCGAACAGGGCTTGGGTATCAGGTGAAATGGTGTTGTAAGACAAATTAAGCACTTCGTGCCCCGCTTCTTTTAAGCGGTTGCACAAAGGGATCATGGCAATGCCATGCATGTATAAGCCGTGAAGCAGGATAATTTTCATCGGTTCATCCTTCTGTTTTTCTCTAAACAATCAGACACAATGCGGTTGTCACTCTCCTTCACTCTTCAACGACAAAAACACCTGACAGTGAATAAGCCACTGTCGCAGCAATTAAAATGTTTGTAGCTAGGCTATCGTCACAGTTACACATACACCGAAAAAAGAACCGCTTTGTTTTTGCCTATTTATTCAAGCTCGGTGTATCGTATTTAATACAACAAAACAGGTGACCCGATGAGTATCTTTATCGTGATGTTTAATCGTCACGCGCACGATACCCAAACAACATTTCAACCCTCCATTTTCAGGTTGTTTGAGGACATTTAACTAAGGAGCCAACCCATGAAAATTCGCAATCTCGCTATTCTCGCAACGGTGTTTTCAATATTGCCTTTTTCTACCCTCGCAGATGACGAAGCAAGCGTGGCTGAAATGACTGCTCAAGAAAGCGTTGAAGAAATCAAAGCCGTCGTAAACAACGTTGAAACAGACGTAGATATGATGGTGAAAGAAGCAGAAGTGCAATCCGAACAAGCGCTTAAAGAAGCCAAAGATGGCGCCGACTCAGCGGTGGTAGACACTAAAGCGACGGCAAACAAAATGGAACAGGCTACCGAAGCGAAAGTGGACGATGTGATTGATTCGACCACCAGCCAATGAATGCCTCTCTACGCGCATTCAGCGCAAAGCACTGAACATAAAAAAGCGGCCAATGGCCGCTTCCTTCACTCAGGGTGTGCACGCGGTGATTAGAAAATCAGGTGAGCCACGCCCGCAATAACTGGCAGTGTCACCAAGGTACGAAGGATGAAGATCATCACCAGTTCCCATGCTTTCACTGGGATTTTGCTGCCCAGTAGCAATGCGCCAACTTCTGACATGTAAATCAATTGCGTTACCGACAAGGTTGCAACCACAAAACGGGTCATCTCGTTATCAATGTTTGCCGCCAATACCGCTGGGATAAACATGTCTGCGATGCCCACTAGCATGGTTTCAGACGCTGCAACCGCTTCAGGGATTTGTAGCAACTCAAGCAATGGTACGAATGGCATGCCCAGAATCGTAAAGATTGGCGTGTATTCTGCAATGATCAGTGCAGAAGTACCGATTGCCATGACAACAGGCAGTACACCAAAAACCATGTCAGCCGCGTTTTCTAGGCCTTCTTTCAGCACATCGCTCAAAGAACGGATTTTTGATGCGCGATTAATCGCCGTTTTCACACCGTGGCTGAATAACGTTTCACCTTCTGGCAATGCTTCATGTTCTAGGCTTTTCTCTTCGCCATTCACCAAGGTGTTTTTCTTCCAGCAAAGTGGTGGCAAACGTGGCACGACAACAGCGGCAACAAAACCCGCCAAACACACAGTCAGGTAAAATGGCACGAACATGTGCTCCAAACCTACCTGCGCGATGACCACCAAGCTAAAGCTGATTGATACCACAGAGAAGGTCGTGCCCACAACGGCGGCTTCACGCTCTGTGTAGTAACCTTGCTCGTATTGCTTGCTCGACATCAGGATGGCAACACTGCCATCGCCTAACCATGAACTTGCACAGTCAACCGCTGAACGACCTGGTAAGCCAAACAGTGGACGCATGATGCGCGTCATGAAAGTACCAATCAGTTCAAGCAAACCAAAGTTGGTCAGCAATGGCAGGAACAAACCCGCGAACACAAATACTGAAAGCAAGGTTGGTAGCAAATCACCCAGCACAAAACCACCGGTTGCTCCGCCAATTACGTGCTCAGGGCCAAAACCGAAGAAGACCATTAACACAAAAGCGGCACCCAACATGCGCACTGTCAGCCAAACTGGCGTCGCTAAAAGAAGACCTGACAGAAACGTTGAGTTCATAATGAAGCGTGGTTTGAATGCCAACGCGAACACAGAACCGATGGCACTGACCAAAATGATGGTGGTAACAACAACGGGTGCAGAATTCCCCAAAACCCCTAGTAAAGATTTTGCAAGAACGGCAATAGGAATCGTAAACCCACCGTTGATCATGACAGGCGTCATGAACAGCAAGATGCCGAGTAGCGATGGAATGAGGAACATCAACACATTCCGTGTCGATGATGATGCTTTTGCTATCTTCTGAGTGTTTTGCATGGCGTGACTTCCTGAGCAATGCGCTGCTAAATATATATTCACTAAATATGACTAACCGAGCGAAGATTAATTTAACTCTTTTCTCTTGTAAATAATAAATAGTCACTTATTTTGAATAAATTAGCGAAAGCGATGTTATTGACCGCTTAGGAAGCAAATACTGTTTATTTTTCACGCATTAATTGTTAATCAGTTGTTATATTAACTCTTGCCATGAGACGATTATCTGACCATCTAATCCGCTATTTCTCACTGAAACCCGCATTTCATATATTGCATAACTACCCAATCTTCCGATCAGTTTTTTCGTACTCATCTACCACCCATTTCCAATGCGCGTCCAACAAGGCCACCACGGCACGCTTTTTTACAGGTTTTCGTTGAATCAGGTAGAAAAGACGTTCCATTTCCAAGGCTTTGTCGGGGTAAAAGTCTAAAAACACACTTGAACACGCTTCTAACTCTTCTTCCCAGCAATTGGCTTTGTAAGCCACCAAACCAAAACTCGCTTTGATCAACCTTGATGCGGCCTCCTCTGCGGCATCCAACTGAGTGCCCCATTTGGTTGCTATTGCGACTTTATTTCTTAGTTCGCGTAAACGCACCGACAAGTCATCATTCATGGCTTTACACACTTCCCAGCTCACCTCAAAGTGGCCAAAGCTTTGTGCGAGGTTGTCGCCCTGAATGCACTGCGTGCAGTGCTTTAAGAAAAAGCCCCATTTAAAGATATTGCCAAGATCCCTCACATCGTTGATTGGCACGACATCAATCGCAACCCGACTAATGGCATCACTGCCCTTCTCGACACGAAAGCGCACCGTATTCAACATGGAATATTCATTCACGTTTAAGGTGCGTTGTGTCACCAGCGTTAGATTCATGGTGGCGTTGTCTGCTGCAATTCGATGCGCAATATCGCCTGACAAGTATGCACTATGAAGTGTATCGCCTAACGCGCCTTTAAGCTGACGCACGGCGGTCGCAACGGATTCAACAAACTGTGCTTGTAATGGACGCTCGCTATCGAGCTCAGGCAGTAACCCTTGGCTTGGGCTGGCTTTGTACAAACTTCGCTCCTTTCTGGCGACAAGACGTAATGTCTTTGAAATGCGCTGAACCTATTCAGGTTCAGAACGCTTGAGTAGCTCTTCTATTTTAGAAGTAGATACCGTATTCAGACCAGCAATAGTGTACGCGCTTCCCGTCTGTTTGCGCACTCTCTGTGCGACGAGAGGCAATAACGCACTTTGGGAATCCTTCTTTAACATGCTTTAATAGACCTGTTAGAAATCTAAGAGTGAATGATGATGGAAACCCACCTACTTTCAATTAATGACACCCTCGATACGGCGTTTGATATTTTCTATGAAATGGCAGAAGACAACCTCGACTACGATGACCTTCTTGCGTTTCAAGCCCGTTTCGATGAAGAAGGTGCAGGCATCGCAGTGGATGCCGAAAGTGATTGGGAAGAGCATGTTGGGTTTGAGGTTGATCGCGAGACGTTCGTTGAAGTGCGTATCGGTCTTATGTCCGAAGACACCTTGAACGATGTGCTTGTGCGTATGCTGGTAAGCCGTGACCCTGAGCAGAAATTCTGCCACCTACTGTGGAAACGCGCCGAGTAAGCGCATACCTTTCGCATGACATGCAAGTGCTCGCACTCCGCAGAAAAGAAGGCCAGCTTTATCGCTGGCCTTTTTATTTCTTACGCTCACCGCTATACATCAATCAAATTTGAATTCTTTCGATGCATCATGATTGCGTGGGAGTTTATGCGCGATACCTTTATGACAGTCGATACAGGTCTGCCCTGCTTCTTCTGCACGATCATGAACGCTCGCCGCGACATTTTTCTGTGCGCTGAAATCCATGTATTCAAAGTTATGACAGTTACGACACTCTTGTGAGTCGTTCGCTTTCATCCGACTCCACTCACGCGTTGCCATTTCCAAACGGTGATCTTCGAACTTCTGCGGCGTGGCGACAATGCCAAATGCTTTCGCATACAGTACTTTACTCGCTTGGATCTTACGGATAATCTTAAGACCCCATTCTTTAGGCACGTGACAGTCAGGACACGTCGCACGCACACCACTGCGGTTGCTGTAGTGAATCGTGCCGACGTACTCTTGGTACACATTGTCTTGCATTTCATGACAGCCGATACAGAACTCTTCTCGGTTCATCATTTCCATGCCGGTGTTAAATCCCCCCCAGAAAATAATGCCTGCGGCAAAGCCAATGATAAGTACTGTGCCAATCGCTAAGTGGCTAGGTTTACGAAACCATGACCAGCCTTTTTTGATAAACCCGGGTATTTTCATCATTACTCCTTACTGACCAAACTTGCCCGCAGGAACAAAATCATTCTCTACGATAGGCTCGCCTTGGATTTGAGGAACATGGCATTGCAGACAGAAATAACGGCGTGGGGCCACATCTGTCAGCACTTTGTTATCACGGTCTAGGTAGTGTGTTGGGCTCACGCGTGGTGCGCCGGTTTTACGGTAAACATCCACATCATGACACTGCAAACACGCATTGTTTGATTGATTAACCTGATAGCCGTCAACCGCATGCGGCACCATTGGCGGTTGGTTCACATAGTTCAACGACATGCGTTCTTGGTTTTTCGGTACGGCTTTTATTTTTGGCACTTCGTTGTTTTCACCAATCTCTTGGTCACCACGTAGCGACGTCACTTGCCCCATTGCCACAGAGCTAATTAGTGCCGCCAGCAATAGAGAAACCGTGTATTTCATTTTCATTCTCGGCTCCTTTCGGAATCTTTAATAATCATTGTCGGCTTGGGTGGCGACCAGCGTTCACCCAAACCGTATTCATGCTTAGGCTTTCACTACTTTCACGGCACATTTCTTGTAATCCGTCTCTTTTGAAAGCGGGTCAGTAGCATCAAGCGTGAGCTTGTTCACCAGTTGCCCTGCATCAAAAAACGGCATAAAGATCAGCCCTTGTGGTACGCGATTACGTCCACGCGTCTCAACGTGCGACGTGACTTCACCTCGACGAGAAATGAGTTTGATCGCATCGCCACGGCGTAAGCCTCGCTTCTTCGCATCCAATGGGTGCATGTACACCACCGCATCTGGGAAGGCTTTATAAAGCTCAGGAACACGTCGCGTCATGGTGCCTGTGTGCCAATGCTCAAGCACTCGACCCGTTGATAGCCACAGGTCGTACTCTTCGTCTGGGGCTTCCGCCGCGGGCTCATAAGGCAAGGCAAAGATCACGGCTTTTTTGTCAGGCTTACCGTAGAACGCAAACGCTTCACCGGCTTTCACATAAGGGTCATGCCCTTCTGCGTAACGCCAGAGGGTTTCTTTACCGTCAACCACAGGCCAGCGTAAACCACGGGCTTGGTGGTACGCTTCGAACGGTGCGAGGTCGTGCGCTTTGCCGCGACCAAACGCTGCATACTCTTCGAACAAGCCTTTCTGAATGTAGAAACCGGCTGCGCGTGCATCGTCGTTCAAGCGATCTTCTGGCACTTCATCGAGGCCGTATTGGTTCACTTGTCCGTTGGCGTATAGGGTGTCGAACAAGGTCTTATCAGCAAATTCAGGTTTCTTCGCCACTAAGTCCGCAGGCCACACATCTTTGACTTTGATGCGCTTAGACAGCTCAACGATTTGCCACAGATCTGACTTCGCTTCACCGGGCGCTTTCACTTGCTGATACCAGAACTGGGTACGACGCTCAGCATTACCGTAAGCGCCTTCTTTCTCTACCCACATCGCTGTCGGAAGAATCAGATCCGACGCCATTGCTGTTACGGTTGGGTATGGGTCAGACGTGATAATGAAGTTACGCGGATCACGGTAACCCGGTAAACGCTCTTCATTGATGTTCGGGCCGGCTTGCATGTTGTTGTTACACATCACCCAATACACATTCAGCTTGCCGTCTTTCAACATGCGATCTTGCAAGACTGCGTGGTAACCGGGTTTCGGCGGGATGGTGCCTTCTGGCAATTTCCATTTCGCTTCCGCAAACGCGCGGTGTTTTGGATTATTCACCACCATATCTGCTGGCAGACGGTGTGCAAATGTACCCACTTCACGCGCCGTACCGCATGCTGAAGGTTGGCCTGTTAACGAGAATGGGCCACAACCTGGCTTCGAAATTTTGCCCGTCAATAGGTAGATGTTGTAACAAAGGTTATTCGCCCACACACCGCGAGTGTGCTGGTTGAAACCCATTGTCCAGTAAGAGACCACATTCACTTTCGGGTCAGCATAAAGCTCCGCCAACGCAACAAGTTGATCTTCCGGTACACCTGACAGCTTTGATACAGATTCCACGTCGTAGTCCGCGACAAACTTCGCAAACGCGTCGAAATCGATAGGATCTGACGCACCGCTACCTGCGTTTTTCGCATTCTGCTCAAGTGGATTCGTTGGGCGCAAACCATAACCAATGTCGGTTGCCCCTTTGCGGAAATTAACGTGTTTCGCGATAAAGCCTTTGTCGACTTTGTCGTTTTGAATGATGTAGTTGGCGATGTAGTTCAGAATCGCGAGGTCATTTTGTGGCGTGAAGATCATGCCGTTATCTGCTAACTCGAAACTACGGTGTTCGTACGTAGACAGTACCGCCACTTTTACGTGATCTGCCGACAATCGGCGGTCAGCCAAACGCGACCACAAAATGGGGTGCATCTCTGCCATGTTTGAGCCCCAAAGCACAAATGCATCCGCTTGCTCGAGGTCGTCATAACAGCCCATTGGTTCATCCATACCAAAGGTACGCATGAAACCCACAACCGCAGAGGCCATACAGTGACGTGCATTAGGGTCAATATTGTTGGTTAGGAAACCCGCCTTCATTAATTTCGACGCTGCATATCCTTCCCAAACAGTCCATTGGCCTGAGCCAAACATGCCCACTGTCGTTGGGCCGTTTTCTTGGATCGCTTTGGTGAATTTCTCAACCATCAAATCCAGCGCTTCGTTCCAACTGATTGCTTCGAATTCGCCTTCTTTGTCGTAAACACCGTTTTTCTTACGCAGCATTGGCTGTGTAAGACGGTCTTTTCCGTACATGATTTTTGGTAGAAAATAGCCTTTAACACAGTTCAGACCACGGTTAACCGGTGCTTCTGGATCGCCTTGTGTTGCGACAACACGCCCATTTTGTGTCCCTACAAGAACGCCACAGCCCGTGCCACAGAAACGGCACGGTGCTTTATCCCATTTTACTTCGCCGTCGGTTCCCGCTGCCTGCGCAACAGACACGGGAAGTGTAATACCCGCAGCACCGGCCGCCGCAGCAGCCGCATTTGCTTTGAGAAACTTTCTACGTGTCAGGGTCATAGCCTCACTCCTTCCAGATTGCTTTCAGGTTCTATGTTTTCGTTTTCGACCTGATGAAACACAAGCGTCGCCGCCAGTACACCCGGCAACGCTTTAATTTGTTCAAAGATATCGAGCAACTCGCCGCGACTGTCTGCTTCGACCACCACGACCAACTTCCCCGCTTGATTGGTTGCAGGTACTTCCGTGTCTGGTAGTGCTTCTATCTGTTCTTTCACCTGTTCCGTATGATCGGCGGCGGCATGAACGACAAGGCTGCTGACGTGATATTCCTCACTCATTGCTGTTGCTCCGTTATTGTTTTTGTATTGGTTTTCATTGTGATGGCATCAACAGGGCAAGGTGAAAGGCATGCGCCACATCCCGTACAATCATCACTGTTAAATTGAGGTTGAGCGACTGAGCCTACAGACAAGCGAAATCGAATCGCCTGTGTTTCACAGGCATCGGCACAACTGCGGCATTCAACGGACTTTTTGGCGAGACACGTATCGTCAATAGAGATGATTTGTTGCCAAGGATGGGCGTGCTCTTCGAGAAAGAGAGGTTTTGGGCAGGCATCTGCACAGGCGTAACAGAAGGTGCACTCTCCCGAGGTGAAATCCACAGAAGGGAAACCACCATCACCTTGCTTAATGATGTTTGTTTCACAGGCTTTGATGCAGTCACTGCAACGCGTACAGTCATCGGTAAACGTCGACACGTCTTTTATCCAAGGCAGTGGCTGAATGCTTGCCTTTGCGATGTTTTTAAAGGGTGTTCGCATAAAAGCGCGGCGTCGATTGTCTGCCATGTTTCCCTTCAGACCTCTCGCAAAGTATCAACCCAGTAGACAAACACTTAGATTGATATCGAATGCAAAGAAGATGTTTAAATCTTGATAAAACAGTAGAGGGATTGCGGAAGCAGTTATATAACCCTTAAGGGGTATATAGGGGGTAGAATTGCGCTAGATCAATTAATGAGGTTGAAATCGCTCACATTATGGAACGCTCACCCCTAATCTCTCAGATCCACACTTTAGAAAACCATGGTTAGTTTTTATTATTCAATCACTTTAGTGGTCAGTGAACAGACAGTATGACGGAACCACATCAAGCTATTTCAGTGAAACGATCAGTCACCACCACGGTGGCTCGTTCCCTCATTGCCATCCTTTTGTTAGCCGTCATCATTACGGGTTTTTCTATTATTACCTTAGCGTCTAGCCTCAACGATGCGGCGGCAATAAACACGTCCGGCTCGTTGCGTATGCAAAGCTATCGCATCGCCTATGACATTTCCGTGGACTCCCATCGCCTACGTGCCCACATAGGGTCGTTTCAAGATTCACTGTTGTCGCAAGAACTCCAGCGCTTAAACAACCTCGCTGTGCCGGAAGAAATTCGTCAACGATACGATGCACTGATCATCAATTGGACACGGTTACGGCCGGAGCTCGAAGGGCCAGATCGTAAGTTTTACCTAGAACAAGTTGGCCGATTCGTGAATGATATTGACCAATTCGTGTTTGTGCTTCAACGCCATTCGGAGAACAAATTGCAAGTGCTCGCCCTTGTTGGCAGCGTAGGGTTAGGACTTCATTCTTGCTGTTGTGCTTTTCCTGATCCATTACACACAAAAACGTATCGTGAACCCACTCAACATGTTGGTGTCTGCCAGTCAGAACATTCAAAACAAGGTGTTTAATGTCGATCTTCCGCCTTGTCGAAACAACGAACTTGGCGTGCTTTCAAACAACTTCTCTGTGATGACAAAAGAGCTAAAAGAGCTCTACTTCAACCTCGAATCTAAAATCGAATCTAAAACACTGAAGCTCACCAAAGCGAACCGATCGTTAAACATTCTGTATGAATGCTCAACGCAACTCTCCTCAAGCTTTTTAACCCGTGAAACGTTTGAAAATATCCTTGCCGTCACGCTTAACGCAGACGGTGTCGAAGCGCTGCGCTTAAACGTGCAACATGCAAACCAAACAGAATGGCAACTCGATACCATTGCAGATGACATTGACCCAAACGCTACGTGGCACTCACTTCCGTTAAGTGTGGATGGCGAAGCGCTCGGTACATTGGAATGGCAAGGCAACAAGTACGTCGTGGATGACATGATGCTGTCAAACCTCGCTTTCATTCTTTCTCGCGGTATCTACTACAGCCACGCACAGAAACAAGCCATGCACCTTGCTGTGATGGAGGAGCGGGCAACGTTGGCACGCGAACTGCACGATTCCATTGCGCAGTCGCTGTCTTATCTGAAAATACAAACCAGCCTGCTCAAACGCCACTTAAAAACCATCGATTCAGATGAATGCACATCCATTGCTGATGAAATCAGTGAACAACTAAAAATGGCTTATGACCAGTTACGCGAATTACTGAATGCGTTTCGTCTGTCGTTAACCAACAGTGACTTTGGCTTGGCGCTGGAAGAGATGATCGAGGCGCTCCAAGGGCAGACACCAACAAACATCATGGTGGATTCAACGTTAGATACCTTGTCGATTGATGCTCAACGTCAGATGCACATCCTTCAAATCATTCGTGAGGCGTGTAGCAATGCCATTAAACACGCTGACGCCAAGTCACTGCGCATACGGTGTGGGCAAAGCAATGAGATTGGCTTTGTTGAAATCGTGGATAACGGCAAGGGTTTTTCGCTCGACCAAAAAAAACCTGACCATTATGGGCTGAACATTATGAACGAACGCGCATTGATGCTGGGCGGACAAGTTGATATCGTCTCCGCCCCTTATGAAGGCTGTCGTGTCTCCCTTACCTTTCCACTCAAGTAATTCAATCAGGAGAAAATGATGGCTCAATGGAATGTACTCCTTGTTGATGATCATCCGTTAATGCGTAAAGGGTTGTCCCAATTGCTGCGTTTTGAACCTGAGTTTGAAACGGTCAATGAAGCCAGTAACGGCACCGATACTATTGCAGCGGTGGCAAGGCACGAGCCAGATTTAATCGTGCTCGACCTGAACATTAAAGGCATGTCGAGATTAGATACTCTGCGGGCACTCCGTAACGATGGATGCACCTCGACCATCGTGATCCTCACGGTCTCTGACAGTCCGAGTGACATCAGTGCGATTGTGCAGTCAGGTGCCGATGGCTACCTGCTCAAAGACTGCGAGCCCGAAGAGTTAATTGAGAAGCTAAAAATCGCCATGACGGGCGAAAAAGCCTACAGCGACGAAGTGAAGGAATGCATTAACCAAGGCGCGAACCAGACATCGCCGTTGAGTGTATTGACGGAGCGGGAGGTGCAAATTTTACAACAAGTTGCCAAGGGATTTCGTAACAAGCAGATTGCAGAAAACCTCTATATTTCAGAAGCGACAGTGAAAGTGCATTTAAAAAACCTGCTAAAGAAACTGGGTGTTGATTCTAGGGTGGCCGCCACCGTGCTTTACTTAGAGAACGAACCAAGCGCTTTGTAAATCACAGTGCGTCAATGTGTTTCGAAACGGGGCAGTATCAGAATAGAAAAAGGAGGCGTAAACGCCTCCTTTTTGTTGTGCTTACCGCGGTTTATTCAGAGCTTTCGCAAAAGACAAACTTACGCGTTATAAGCAACGGACTTAGATTAGGCTGTCGTCGTTCAACGTTACCGTCTCTGCGTCTGTCCATACTGTGATCGTGCGATCTTGTGTATCGTGCGTAAACACATACTCATTCAACTCGCCCACTTGTGTATTGTTTAGACCCATGATGCTGATCATATCAGCAGACAATGGTGCATTAACCGCCGCGTTTGCGTCGTAACTCCAAGGTGTGCCTGACAAATCAAGGCTATCATCGCCTTCGCCAAGGTACGCCACGAAACCATCCCAATCATCTGGCACACCAAAGTCGTCACCTAAAGGTGCATCTGACTGCGCCCAGATTTCATTCGGGTTGATTGTCACTTCCTGGTCACCTTCGTCACCAATCACAGCTTCAATTTGGGCCATTACGTTACCCGTAATACTTGGATCAGACTGATAGCTTTCACCGGTGAAATCAACAATCGCATCGCCTTCAACCAACATCTTGTCAAAGCCGTTGTCAGCGTTGTACATAGATTTGTTGATCACGCGACCCGCTTGGTTACTGACCGTTGTACCCACGAAGTCATCTTGACCAAAGATAAATACATCGTTACCTGCACTGCCGCGGTATTCATCAACACCCGTGCCGCCATCGATTTCAACGTCGCTACCTGGGCCGCCGTCGAGGTAATCATCGCCAGCACCGCCAAGAAGGACATCTTTACCTGTACCACCGTAGATTTCATCGTTACCGTCGCCGCCTTCGATGACATCGTCACCTTCTTGGCCATAGATAACATCGTCACCTAAACCACCCATGATGTGGTCAGCATCGTCACCACCGTAAATGGTGTCGTTACCTTCTTCACCGTAAATGGTGTCTGCATCGGTTGTGCGGGTAGATTGGCTCGCTTCAACGTTAAATACAACGTCGTTGAAATCTTTGTCGCCTAGGCACCATAGATCTTCCCAGCAAGAATCGTCGCCCGAGTTGAGTTCATGGTCACGGTTGTCGCCATTTTTACCGGCTTCAGACACGTAAACCATTGAAGATGCAGAACCTTGCGTGATGGTTGGGCTAGAACCGCTAAAGCTCAGCGTTGCTTCGCCCGCATCGAAGTGCTTACGGTCGCCATCTGGAATAATGAACAAGCTCAACGTGACAGCACCTTCAACATCAATGTTGGCAGTAATGTCAGCCGCACCTTTTACATTATCTTCCAAGATGTACGCTTTCAGCACGTTGCCATCTTCGTCCAGTGCATACCAACCCACACTGTTGTTATAAGATGCGCTTGAAGAGAAGTTAGACAGATCAAGCGTCACTTCGCCACCGCCGCTAATGTCCCACGTGCCATCTGCTTTACGCTGTAACTCAGTGGTTTGTCTGCCGTACTGGCCGCCGTAGATAAGGTCATCACCTTCACCACCGCGAATTTCATCATCGCCCCACTGACCATAAATGGTGTCGTTACCTTTACCGCCGTCGATGTAATCTTCATCGTTTGCGATTTCAGTGATATCGCCGTTGTTGGTTTGCAGCGCATCATAGTCAAGCGAAGAGACATTGGTGTACGAGTGAGGCACTAGGCTCAAATCGGTATCGGCTGTGATTTCAGGGCCATCGATTTGAAGCAGGATTTTGCCGTTTTCGCCGACGTTGTGGTAATGGTTGCCATTACTGTCGGCATCAATATCAACTGTCGCAAAAGTATAAATGTTGCCATCAGAGTCACAGTAAGAAAGTTTGTAATCGACGTTGGCATCGTAGGTTTGACCGTCAAGGTTAACTGACTGCGTCTTGTCGTCAGAATACTCATTGCAACGATCATCGCCATTCAACTTGTCATCATCATCGTTAAATGTGATCTCTTCGTGCGTACCATTGAAGTGCAACTTCGGCGGGAAACACGTGGTGTGGAATTCACCACCGTTGGTAATAGAGAAGCTTTCGTTTAATACGAATGCTTTGATTGATGAGTCGTTGCCAAAGTTCGGGCTTTCGGTGTTGCCGTAGATAACGTCATCACCGTCACCACCATAAAGCTCATCTTGACCGTTATTGCCTTCGATGTAGTCGTCGCCGCCTTGGCCGTAAACGACATCATCGCCATTACCAGCAGAAATCACATCATCATCGCCTGTAGCGTGATCAATTTCTGGGGAAGTAGGCGTGACAATGTCATCATAATCAAGGCTGCTGACGTTTTGGTAAGAGTTTGGAACAAGGCTCAGATCCGTGTCTGACGTAATCTCCGGGCCGTCAGTTTGAATAAGAATTTTGCCGTTTTCGCCTAGGTTGTTGTAGTGGTGACCGTTGCCGTCAGCATCAACATCCACAATGACAAAGGTGTAAACATTGCCTGAAGAATCACAATACTTCAGTTGATAATCAAGATTCGCATCGCACTCTTGACCGTTAATGGTTACCGATTGACTCTTGTCGTCAGAAAACTCATTGCAACGGTCATCACCATTCAATTTGTCGTCATCATCGTTGAAAGTCACGTTGGTCGTGGAACCCGAGAAGTTTAGTGTAGGTGGGAAGCTAAAGGTGTGGAAATTACCGCTGCTTGCAGAAAAATCAGCCCCCATAACAAAGACTGCAGCCGTTTTATTGTCAGACGAAGAACCTGACGTATCACCGTAAATGACATCGTTGCCATCAAAACCATTGATCGTGTCTTTTCCCGTCGTGCCAGAT
>JBELME010000047.1:0-19912 GCA_042096095.1 Enterovibrio sp. | reverse complement strand
GCGATGCGGCAACACGCCTTCTATTTTTCTAACTGAACCGATTAAAATTCAATAAAAAAGCAGCCTATAGCTGCTTTATTGTTGAATTATTCAGTTTCACACTCAATTTAATCTCAAGCCTTGAAATGTTAATACCTTTCGCATAAATATTAATTTAAAGTTAAAAGTTAATTGCTATTTGATCTTGATCAATGAACAGAATGAGTTTTTTGTTTGACCCAGTTTTAACACTCTCCGGCAAAACATAAATATAAGTCGCCGCGGAATTATCACGCGCTATTTCTTTTTGCGCTAACACGCTAATTTTTGGTTCTGAATCTATGCGTAGATAGGTGGGCTTGATACGCGAAGTAATAGCCAGCGCATCGGATCCATCCTCTTGTTTTAAAAGATAAATATCCACACTCTCGCTATCTACAGAAACACTGCATGCCCCTACTGATATCTGGCAAATCAAGGCAGTACCATTTGAAGAGTAATTCATTGTTCGCCAAATAAAAGCTGTGATAAGCACAGACATAACGACTAATATTTGTACAAGTCGACCTGTGGTTAATTTTTCTGCTGCCATAATTTACTCGGTATTCCCGTGTTACAGAGCTCAAAGTTTTAGTAGAAATGTTACTCAAGGGTAAACCGTCTGTGGTTAGAACCCTGTATTTCACTGTGTAAGTGAAGTATCATCGATGCTGAAAATGCCACTTTTACAATGAAATAGCAATGGAATGCATTAAGTGGACAAAAAACAAGCACTATTCGCATTGCATTGCTTCTGGGTGGCATTGTGACATTGTTGTCACTATGTATACGTGAGTGTAGTAATCAAAAAGTGGAAGCATGCAATATGAGCCAAGATAAGCAGCTTGAACTGGACTACAACTACCGCGTTGTCCGTCAATTTACCCTAGTAACAATCTTGTGGGGCATTGTGGGCATGGGTGTTGGTGTTCTAATTGCCGCTCAGTTGGTTTGGCCCGCACTAAACTTCGATATTCCATATCTGACTTATAGCCGTCTAAGACCACTGCATACCAATGCGGTGATTTTTGGTTTCGGTACGAGTGCGCTATTCGCAACGTCATATTACGTTGTGCAGCGAACTTGTCAGACGCGTCTATTCGGGGGCAAGCTGGCTGAATTTACCTTCTGGGGATGGCAAGCGGTTATTCTTTCTGCAGCGATTTCTTTGCCGTTGGGTTATACCACCAGTAAAGAATACGCAGAGTTGGAATGGCCAATCGATATCGCAATCGCCGTAGTGTGGGTAGCTTATGCCGTGGTGTTCTTCGGAACCATGATTAAGCGGAAGACCTCCCATATTTATGTCGCAAACTGGTTCTTTGGAGCCTTCATTCTCACCGTCGCTGTTCTTCACATCGTTAACAGCATGGCAATACCTGTCAGCGGAATGAAGTCATACTCCATCTATGCTGGTGCCATCGATGCGATGATTCAGTGGTGGTATGGACATAACGCCGTAGGTTTCCTTTTGACCGCAGGTTTCTTGGGTATGATGTATTACTTCGTACCGAAGCAAGCGGGTCGCCCGGTTTACTCTTACCGTTTGTCTATTGTTCACTTTTGGGCATTGGTTTCTCTTTATATCTGGGCTGGTCCGCACCACCTCCACTATACGGCGCTTCCTGATTGGACGCAGTCGCTTGGTATGGTGATGTCTATTGTTCTGTTCGCGCCATCTTGGGGCGGCATGATCAACGGTATCATGACTTTGTCAGGTGCATGGCACAAACTGCGCTACGACCCAATACTACGATTCCTGATTGTTTCATTGTCCTTCTACGGTATGTCGACGTTCGAAGGCCCGATGATGGCAATCAAAACGGTTAACGCCCTCTCCCACTACACAGACTGGACAATCGGTCACGTTCACTCCGGTGCACTTGGTTGGGTTGCGATGGTTTCTATTGGCGCCGTTTATCACTTGGTTCCAAAACTGTTTGGTCAAGAGCGCATGTATTCTCTGCGTTTGATTAACATCCACTTCTGGCTGGCAACAGTTGGCGTTGTGCTTTACATCGTCGCAATGTGGATTTCAGGTGTGATGCAAGGCCTGATGTGGCGCGCGGTAAACACAGACGGTACGTTAACGTACAGCTTTGTTGAGTCTCTTGAAGCGTCTTACCCGTTCTACTTCGTTCGCTTTGTTGGTGGCGCAATCTTCCTATCGGGCATGCTTTTGATGGCGTACAACGCCTACAAAACCATTTCTGCACCGAAGGAAAGTTTGAAAGCCGTTGAACAAGCAGCATAAGGAGACCAACAAATGAGTTCTAGTCGTCATGAGATTGTAGAGAAGAACGTTGGTCTTTTTGCAATCTTAACGGTCATTGCGATCAGTCTTGGAGCCTTGGTGGAAATCACACCACTGTTGTTCCAAAAGCAAACAACGGAACCTGTCGATAACCTTCGCCCTTACACGGCGTTGGAAATGGAAGGCCGTGATATCTACATCCGTGAAGGGTGTAACGTATGTCACAGCCAGATGATTCGCCCGTTCCGTGCTGAAACTGAACGTTATGGTCACTACTCAGTCGCTGGTGAAAGCGTTTGGGAACATCCATTCCTTTGGGGTTCTAAACGTACAGGACCAGATTTGGCGCGTGTTGGTGGTCGTTATTCTGATGAATGGCACCGTGTTCACCTTATCGACCCTCGTGCTGTTGTTCCTGAATCAAACATGCCTGGCTTCCCTTGGTTGGCAGAGAATGTTTTGGACGGCCGAGACACTGAGAAGAAGCTAACGATTTTCAGAGATATGTTTGGCGTACCTTACACGGATGAACAAATTGCAAACGCAAAAACGGACGTGGAAGGTAAAACTGAGATTGAAGCGCTTATCGCATATCTACAATCTCTCGGCCATGCAATGAAGTAAGGGACTGTTATGGAAATTGTATCGTTCCACAGTATCTGGACACTCGTTATTTTTGTGTGCTTCATTGTTATTGCGCTTTGGGCTTACAGCGGTCGTCGTAAAAAGGATTTCGATGAAGCTGCAAACCTTGTCTTTGCCGATGAGGAAAAGAGCCAAGTTAAGACAGGAGAAGATAATAAATGACTACGTTTTGGAGTCTATTCATCACTGTCATTACCCTCGGAACCCTCGCTGGTTGTGCCGCACTTGTCATTTGGTGCAGCAAAGATCTGAAAGGCATTTCTGATGGTGAAGATATGGGTCACGAATACGATGGTATCCGTGAGCTGAACAACCCGCTGCCGAAGTGGTGGTCCTATATGTTCTGGGCAACCATTGTTTTTAGTCTGCTCTACTTGGCGCTCTACCCTGGCCTTGGCAACTTTAAAGGTCTGTTCGGATGGCAAAGTTCGGCACAGAACATCAGTAGCGTTGAAGATTCACGCAAACAGTTTGGTGATGATTCAGGGATTAACCAATATGCACGTGAGTTGGCGCAAGCCAATGCCATTTTTGGTGAAACCTTCCGTAAGCTTGCTTACAAGCCTGGTTCGGATGAACTTCTGGATATTCCAGAAATCGCGAAGAACCCGGAGGCGGTAAAAGTCGGTCAGCGTCTCTTCATTCAAAACTGTGCTCAGTGCCACGGCTCAGATGCCCGCGGTCAAGCTGGCTTCCCGAACCTTACCGATAAGGCATGGTTATATGGTGGCGAGCCTGACACCATTAAGGCAACTCTCCTTCACGGTCGTGTGGGTAACATGCCAGCTTGGTTGGACGCACTCGGCGAAGATGGCGTGAAAGAAGTGACTACCTATGCATTGAGCCTGTCTGGACGTAAAGTGAATGCACAGGAAGCAGCGAAAGGTAAAACCCGCTTCGTTGTTTGTGCGGCATGTCATGGTACGGATGGTAAAGGTAACCCTGCATTTGGTGCGCCTGATTTGACGGATAACGTTTGGTTGTTTGGCGGTTCAAGAAAAGCCGTTCAACAAACCATTCTTTACGGTCGCCAGGGTGTGATGCCAGCATGGAAAGACATTTTGGATGAAGATAAAATCCAACTCCTTTCTGCTTATGTGTGGCAGCTAAGCAACACAGAAAACCAATAATTCGTTAGTAAGTTTTAAGCCCCTGCCTTGCAGGGGCTTTTTTACCCAAGAACTCTGTAAAACAGGAAAGCAAAATGAACAAACCTTGGTATAAGCAGTTCTGGCCTTGGTTCCTGATTGCCCTGCCCGGCTCGGTCGTAGTGGCCAGCTTCTTCACCGTCAGCCTTTTAAGTGAAAACAAGGTTTCCTTGGTTTCTGAAGACTATTACAAGGACGGCAAAGGTATTAATCAGGATTTTTCTCGTCTTCGCAAAGCAGATGAATTGTCCGTATCTGCCATGCTTTCTACCACTGCAGAAACCGCAATGTTTACGCTTGAAAAAGGTAAACTGCCGCAGTTTCCCACTCTGAACATTACGTTTCAGCACCGTACACTTCCAGACAAAGACATTGAGACCATTGTGAATGCAGATGCCAATGGGCGCTACCGCATTGCACTTGTAGAGCCACTCCAAGGCCCTTGGTACGTTGAGGTGAATGCATTCGATGGTAGTTGGGCGTTAAACCGCAAAATCAACTTCCCTTCATCTGATCCAGTTAAGTTGTATGGCAAGAGCAAGGAATGACCAAGAAAGATTGTTACCATTGTGGAGAGCCAGTTCTCACTGGCGACTCCTTTAAAGTAGAAATCCTCGGCGAAGAAAGAATAATGTGTTGTCCGGGCTGTGAAGCCGTCGCAACCACCATCGTCGCTAGCGGCCTTACCTCTTATTACGAATATCGCACCGCCCCAGCAGAGAGAGCCTCTCTCATTCCAGAAGAACTTCAATCCCTCTCGCTTTACGACAACGATGACATTCAGCAAGAATTTGTTCGCCATGAAAATGGTATAGACGAAGTCGTGTTGTCGGTTGATGGCGTATCGTGTGCCGCGTGCGCATGGCTAATTGAAAAACAACTCGGCAAAGAAGACGGTGTTTCTCGCATTCAAGTGAACACCACCACCAACCGCGCAACACTTCGTTGGGACCCATCTAAAGCAAAGCTGAGTACATTGCTGAGTCGCATTCATGCGTTGGGTTATAAAGCTGCACCTTTTGAAGCTGACAGCCAAGAACATCAATACCACCAAACCATGAAGCAATACCTCTATAAATTGGGTATCGCAGGTTTAGCAACCATGCAAGTCATGATGCTTGCTGTCGCCATGTACTTTGAAGTCTTTGGCGACATGGACGAATCATTCCGGGATTACTTTCGCTGGGTGAGTTTAATCTTCGCAACGCCAGTGCTGCTCTATTCCGCGATGCCTTTCTACATCAACGCATGGCGAAATTTGAAAGCTCGCACGCTAGGCATGGATGTTCCCGTGTCTATCGCGTTACTGTTTGCATACTTTGCGAGCTTGTACGCCACAATGACTGGCGTGGGTGAAGTGTTCTTCGAATCCATTGCGATGTTCACCTTCTTCCTTCTCCTTGGCCGATTCCTTGAAATGCGCGCAAGACGAACAGCAGCTGCGGCCAGTGCGAACTTACTTAAATTGATTCCCCGTCTGGCAACCTTGCAATCTGGTGAGCAAATCCCCGCGAAGTCTCTCACCGTTGGCCATATCGTTCGCGTGCTTCCTGGCGAGCCCTTCCCTGCGGATGGTGTCATTCTGGAAGGTGTTACGACGGTTGATGAATCTATGCTGACCGGCGAATGCATGCCTGAATCACGCCATATCGATGACGCCGTATACGCGGGTACCATTAACATCGATGGAAACGTTGATGTGGAAGTTACCGCCGAAAAGAAAGACTCGCTTATCGCCCATATCGTCCAGTTGCAAGACGCTGCGCAGTTGGCAAAACCGCGTGTTGCTGAAATCGCTGATATCGTGGCGAGATATTTTGTTTCTGCGATTTTGCTCATCTCTGCCTTCACATGGTGGTACTGGCAAAGTTATCGCCCCGATGATGCTTTTTGGATCATGCTGTCTGTTTTGGTCGCAACGTGCCCATGTGCGTTATCCTTGGCAACGCCAACAGCTCTTACCTGCTCAACAACGACATTCGGACGTCTTGGCATTTTGCTTCGGCGTGGTCATGTTTTTGAAGCGCTTACCAAAATCAATCGATTGATCATTGATAAGACGGGTACGCTAACGGAAGGCAACATTTCACTCAAAGAAACGATGACCTATGCGTCGTATTCCGAGCAAGATGTTTTATCCATTGCGGCTTCGTTAGAGTCATACGCAAACCACCCCATTGCCGATGCGTTTGGTGCGTTTGAAAAGATGGACGGCGTCACCAACGTTGAGAACGTTATTAGCGAAGGCCTTAAAGGCTATTTTCAAGACGCCCTGTGGCGAATTGGTAAACCGGCATTTGCGCTTGATGACCCGTCTGATATTGGCGAATCACTTCACCAGATTTGGTTATCGCGTAACGGTGAGAAAATTGCGTCTTTCCGTTTGATTGACCCCATTCGTAAAAGTAGCCAAGCGCTTGTGGAGCAATTCCATCAAGCGGGCATTAAAGTGACGATGCTGACTGGCGATAACTTTCATTCCGCACAGGCTGTGGCCAACCATCTTGGCATTGATGACGTTGTGTCTGATGTGTCTCCACAAGGCAAGCTCGAGTACCTCCAATCACGTCCGAGTGATGAAGTCACGATGATGATCGGTGATGGTGTCAACGACGCCCCTGTTTTGGCGGGTGCTCACCTTTCTGTGGCAATGGGCAGTGGAACCGATGTAGCAAAAGCGTCAGCCGATATGGTGCTGCTTGGTGATGATTTGAGTAAATTGTTAGACGCGCGCAAACTCGCTGCATTTACACAAAAAATCATTCGTCAGAACCTGGCCTGGGCGCTAGGATACAACCTCATTATTTTGCCACTCGCTGTAATGGGTTTTGTCGCGCCATACATCGCTGTAGCTGGCATGTCAGGAAGCTCCGTTATCGTGGTCACTAACTCTCTGCGCCTTTTCAAGAAAGACGTGATTGAAACACTGAGGGATGCCTAATTATGGAAAGCCTCTATATCCTCATCCCTATTGCCATTGGTCTTGTCTGTATTGCCGTTGGTGTTTTTATCTGGGCGGTAAAATCAGAGCAGTTTGAAGATTTAGAACGTCAGGGAATGAACATATTACTCGATGACGATGAAAAACCTTCAACGCAAGGCAAATCTGTATCATCGGATAAAACGGAAGAGTAATCATGTTGTCGGCTGAAGTGTTTGCCGCGTTTACTGTTGGCCTGCTCGGGGCGGGCCATTGCTTAGGTATGTGTGGTGGTGTTGCCGCTGCCGTTTCATTGAGTACTCCTCAACACCAGAAGAAGTGGCTCTTTCTCGTTTTTTACAATGGTGGCCGGCTGCTTTCCTACACCCTTATAGGCGGCATTGCTGGCGGTATCGTTTCTGGCCTCACTGACGTCGCCCAAGTCTCTCAAGGTTTGTTGTGGTTGCGTTTACTCGCGGCAATTATGATGATCCTTTTAGCGCTTTATATAGGCAGGTTTTGGAATGGATTAGCGCATATTGAGCGTCTCGGGCATGTGCTTTGGAAGCGAATATCTCCGTTAAGTACTTCATTATTCCCGTTAAAACACCCCATCGCGGCATTGCCCTTTGGCATGCTATGGGGGTGGCTACCTTGTGGTCTAGTTTACTCGGCATTGACTTGGTCAGCAGTCGCTGGAAATATGATAAATGGAATGTTGATAATGCTCGCATTTGGTTTAGGAACTATGCCAGCTATGTTACTGATTGGTGGCGCGGCAGAATCTATGAAGCATTTTCTTAACAATCTGATTTTTCGACGCTTATCTTCAGCGATTATTTTAGTGTACGGATTAGTTACCGCTTATTCTGTATACAATCAGTTCTAACAAAGCTCGATTTCTACGTTAGAAATGGTAAAATATTGACTCAAATCAATTTGGTTAAGCAGGCTCATGATTCAAGACAAAATCATCACCAAACGCGTTCAATCAGGCGGTTGTGCAATTCACTGTCAAGATTGCAGTATTAGTCAGCTTTGTATCCCTTTTACGCTGAGCGAGAGTGAGCTGAATCAGCTTGATCAAATCATTGAGCGTAAGAAGCCAATTCAAAAAGGTCAGCCTCTTTTTCAAGCCGGTGATCAACTGCGTTCTTTGTATGCCATTCGTTCTGGCACCATTAAGAGCTACACCATTACCGAGCAAGGTGATGAGCAAATTACTGCCTTCCACCTAGCGGGGGATTTGGTCGGGTTTGATGCCATAAACCAAATGTCTCACCCGAGTTTTGCGCAAGCGCTAGAAACCTCAATGGTGTGTGAGATCCCATTTGAAATCTTGGATGACCTTTCAGGTAAAATGCCAAAACTTCGCCAGCAAATCATGCGTCTTATGAGCAATGAGATTAAAGGCGACCAAGAAATGATTCTTCTTTTGTCGAAGAAAAATGCTGAGGAACGTCTTGCTGCCTTCCTACACAGTCTTTCTACTCGCTTTTCTCAACGCGGTTTTTCTCCAAAAGAGTTTCGTCTGACCATGACACGTGGTGACATTGGTAACTACCTTGGCCTTACCGTTGAAACCATCAGCCGTTTGCTAGGACGTTTCCAAAAAAGCGGTATGCTAAGTGTTAAAGGCAAATACATTACCATTCTTGACCATCTAGAACTGAGCCGTCTTGCTGGTGTAAGTAAGTAACTTTACTGCCCGAAACCTCATCAAATGAAATGGCGCTTTACGCGCCATTTCTCTTTTTTTACATATATCTGCCTGAAATTATCGCCCCAACCCGCAAGTTTGCGTTACATTAAAGTATCAGCAACACACAGCTGGAGGTTGTCATGAACAGATATACAAACTTGCTCGTCGCAATCGATCCTGACCACGAAGATCAACCTGCATTTACGCGGGCCCTTGATATTGCGCACAAGTCGAGTGCATCGGTAAAAATCACTCTCTTCCTTGCCATATACGATTTCTCCTATGAAATGACATCCATGCTTTCCGCTGAAGAGCGTCAAGCGATGCGCGCTGGCGTATTGCGACAGCGAGAAGAATGGATCGCCTCTCTGGTGGCTCCGCACGAGACCACTGACGTGGAAATAGTTAAACACGTTGTTTGGCACAACCGACCATACGAAAGCATGATTGCTCAGGTGTTCGACGGAGAGCATGATCTCCTGATCAAAGCGACGCACAAACACGACAAATTAGGTTCGGTTATTTTTACGCCAACCGATTGGCATCTACTGCGTAAGTGCCCATGTCCTGTGTTGCTTGTTAAACAACATGGTTGGCCTGAAAACGGAAAAATCCTCACTGCCGTAAATGTGTCTTCCGAAAACGAAGAGCATATACCTTTAAACGACAAGTTGATTGATGAAGCGAAAGCAATGAGTAAACTGCTCAACGCTGAGGTCAACTTGGTTAACGCCTACCCTGCTACACCCGTCAACGTGACGATTGAACTGCCAGAATTCGATCCCGCCTCTTACACCGATGCGGTTCGAGGGCATCACCTGCTTGCTATGAAGGCTCTTCGTCAAAAACACACCATTGATGAAGCACAAACCTATTGCAGTGAAGGCTTGCCTGAAGATGTCATACCTGCCGTTTCTAAAGAGTTGGATGCTGAGCTTGTGATCCTTGGGACAACGGGTCGCGTTGGCTTGTCCGCTATCTTCATCGGCAATACGGCGGAACACACTATCGACCAGTTAGATTGCGATGTGTTGGCCATTAAGCCAGATGGTTACGTAAGCCCATTGGCGCCAAACTCGAGCTAATGCGCAACGCCTTGCGATGTTGTGAGGTGCACGTACTGATGAGATCGAAGCCAACATAGATAGAAGCGCCTTTTCGGCGCTTTTCTTTTTTCTGAATAGTAACACAGCCCAACGATGCAAAAATCCGCGGATGATAGGGCGGTTTGGCGTTGATTGAAGTGCGTCTTTCTTTGTTCGAGACTAGCATCCTGTCGCGAAATCCGTATCATACGCGCCAAACCTTCGCATCGAGGATCGATGTGCTAGATACGCCAACAAATGTTGAACGCGAAAACAACGCAAACGGCTGGGTATTTAAGAGTCGCCATCGATTGGCATTGATTGCGTTGAGAAATTTCAGAGGCACCAAATAGAAACATGTCGAATCAAGAACTGACCAAATCACAGAAGTACAACCTGAATAAATTGCAAAAGCGCATTCGCCGCAACACTGGCCAAGCAATTGCAGATTTCAATATGATCGAAGAAGGCGACCGCATCATGGTTTGCCTAAGCGGTGGTAAAGACAGTTACACCATGCTGGAAATCTTGCAAAGCCTTCAAAAGAGCGCACCTGTTTCTTTTGAGTTGATTGCCGTCAACCTTGACCAGAAGCAACCAGGTTTCCCTGAGCATATTCTGCCAGCGTACTTAGAGAAGCTAGGTGTTCAATACAAGATCGTAGAAGAAGACACCTACTCTATCGTGAAAGACAAAGTGCCAGAAGGTAAAACGACATGTTCACTTTGCTCGCGCCTACGTCGTGGTATTTTGTACCGTACAGCGAAAGAGTTGGGTGCGACCAAGATTGCACTGGGTCACCACCGTGATGACATTCTAGAAACCATGTTCTTGAACATGTTCTATGGCGGCAAACTAAAAGGCATGCCACCTAAGCTGGTTTCTGATAATGGCGAACACGTTGTTATTCGCCCGCTTGCTTACTGCCGCGAAAAAGACATTGAGCGTTATGCGGAAGCGTCAGATTTCCCGATCATTCCTTGTAACTTGTGTGGTTCACAACCTAACCTACAACGCCAAGTGATCAAAGAAATGCTGCGCGATTGGGATAAGCGTTTCCCTGGCCGTATTGAAACCATGTTCACGGCCATGCAAAACGTTGTGCCTTCGCACCTTGCCGACTTTGAGCTTTTTGATTTCAAGAGTGTCGATAAAGACTCTGGCGTGATCAACGGCGGCGACACTGCGTTTGATAAAGAACAGTTTACAGATGTTACGCCGTCACAAGACGACGTTGTAGAAGTTGACCCTGCACTTGCTCTGAACGTGGTTCAAGTCAGCTAACCAGGATCAGTTTTGCAGCTATGAATACAAAAAGCCCGCTGAAATAGCGGGCTTTTTTGCGTCATCGATCTGTCAGACCCCATAGAAGATTAGCTTTGCGGTATCCAAGGCGTCACTTTCAGTGGTTGAGATTCCCAGAAAATACGCTCACCTTCTTTCAAATCAGCGAGGCGAAGTGTGGCAACGCTGTTCTCGACGGGAATCGAACGCCCTTCAGATGTTGATAGCGAAGAGACGGGCTTCTCAAAATGCACCATCACACCTTCAACACCTGGCATGAACCAAGATGCGAACATACCACCAAGATCTTGCATCATCGCCGACATTTGTGGCACTAATACCGCCACTGAATCAGTAGATATTTCCTTTTCAAACTGTTCCCTCGCAAGCACTTGGAATGAAATATCACACACATCATCCCCTGCGGTTTGAATAAACACGTCAGGGTTCACTTTGCGCAAGTTGCTATCGAGTGGCAATGGCAGTTCTTGAGAAGCGGGAATAATAAACTCTTCGTAGTTCTTTTTCTTTGCCATCCAAGCTTTGGTTATCTTGCAAGTTTTTCCCGTCGCGGGGGAAACCATAAAGTACCCAACTTTAACGTCTGGGTGATTCTCACCGACGTTATGCTTTAGCTGGCTATAGAGTTTGCTGTACGTAAATTCAACCTGCGCTGCGGCGGCAGGCATTGAAATTACAGCAGCCAAGAGGGCAGCCGTAAGTCCTTTGATCATCCTTGGCTCCAATATTTCTGGTTATAGCGAATCATGCTTTGCACTTCATCGACATAAGCTTGCCCACGCTCAGAGTAACTGAGGAGTCCTTTCGCGAGAGCTTCGCCCATTATAGGTTGTCCAGACTTTCTAAGTGCTGCGCGAATGTTTCGCAATTCTGCGTATGCGGCATTGCGATTTACATTCAAGAAGTAAGCGCGGATCGCTTGGAAAGCATCTTTAAACACAGCAACTTCATGCGTCTGTCCTTTGCCTCGTGCGCTAGGCACTAAGCCACAGCCCGCAGTGTAACACCACTGCCCAAAGTAGTTATTCCCTTCTCGAGCGAAGCGTGATGTCCCCCACCCTGATTCTTTTGCAGCCTGGGTCAGCACAAGATCAGCAGGGATGATGTCAACGCGTTTTAGGGCTTCATTAAACCACTTTGCATCGGCTCGGCCTTCTGGCAACGGTAACTTAAACAGTTCCGCCACTTTCGCCAAAAACGCTTCATCGTCGGGCGTCATTGTTGTCGTTGAAGACAGTGTCTTTAAACGCGTGCGGGCATTAAGGATCAAATCATTAATGTAGGTAACGCCAGGTTTTAAGAAGGCCACAAACGCCTTCTTCTTTTCATCTACGATATTATACGAGGCGAAATCCGGCACCTGCTCCATCGAAGGAGGCGGCGATGCCGGTTGGAGTTCATTCACGTTGGTAATGGATTGTGGTGCATCGCTACACGCTGAAAGAAAAAGAGCCGAAGCCAGTACTACACGGGAAAGCTTCATTACGCGTTGAAAACCTCATTATTACCGTCACCTGAAGAGGAATCATCATCACCCTCTTCTGAGACGGTCACTTCTATACCTACGCCGAACATCTCGCGGTACAACACCCCTTTCACGTTGAACATAAAAGGAAGCGCCCAAATGAGCGCGATACCAGCGGTTGCGTAAGCAAACACAAATAGCACAGCGATGACGATGTAAACCAGCAACAATGGTATCAGCTTTTTTGTTATCGCTCTAAAAGATACAACCATGGCCTCAACAGGTCTCAGGCGCTTTTCGCAAATCAACAGCGGGGTCATTGAAAAGGTAATGCCGAGAAACATACCGAGTAACGGCAGGATCTGATTGCCAATACTTTGCAATGTGGATACAAAACACATCCCGAGCGTGACAGCTATAGCAAAGGCCATACCTTTGACGATGTGTCTCGGCTTAGTTCTAAAGCCAATGGCATGACTCAACCCCATCAAGCTTGCCCCAGCGTAAATGGGCGCGCTCAATACCGTGGAAGCAAACAGCGCAATGCGGCCGGACGCGAGCAAGTTGTCTGTCATGACGGTTTTCCCGACGAACGCGTCCATCAGTTCTCTGGGAGAATCCAGTAAGACCGATAACACGACCAAAAAAAGTGCGACGTTCACGGCGGCGAGAAACAGGACAGCAGGCAGAAAACTCCAAAAGTTCTTCTTTGTTAGCTGCATGGCTTCTTCGACCACACTGGTTGCGTTTAACGTATATTTGCCGGTAAGCGCATTTTCTAATGTACCGCCGACATGAAGGGCATTATTTAATTGTTGTTTATTCATATCTAAGTAACTTTTGTCTTTTGGTTGCGAAAATTCTCCATAAATAAAGTTATAGGTGATATTTTTTGCGCACGTCTCACAGAGGCGTATTTTTAGCCAACGAATAAAGGGTCTATACTGATCCGCGCTCGCTTGTCGAACACGGGAACAAGCGAGGCTGGCTGCGGAATCCAACGTCGATCTCCGCCCTCATCGTCATCAAGTGGTTTTCTGATGAAAATAAGCCGTTAAAAAGGAAAAAAACGCTTTAACTTCATGGTTCGCACGTCTATCATGCGCCGTCTACTTTTTAGGGGAATTTTCTAGCTAATCGCCCGTGGTGTAAGGAGTGAGAGTAGAATTGAACGCAACACAACCAAACAAGAAACCCGTTGTTCAACTGAAAGGCCTTTGTAAGAGCTTTGACGGTAAAGAGATCATTTCTAAGTTTGATCTTGAGATTAACAACGGCGAATTTTTGACAATCCTAGGTCCGTCAGGTTGTGGCAAGACCACAGTACTTCGCTTGATCGCTGGTCTTGAAGATGCAGACGATGGCCAAATTATCCTCGATGAACAAGATGTCACTGCTATCCCCGCAGAGCATCGTCACGTCAATACCGTATTCCAAAGCTATGCGCTTTTCCCACACATGACGGTTTTCGAAAACGTTGCCTTTGGCCTGCGCATGCAGAAAGTCAATGAAAGCGAAATCGAACCGCGCGTGATGGAAGCATTGCGTATGGTACAACTTGAGAAGTTTGCGCCACGCAAGCCGCATCAACTGTCTGGTGGTCAACAACAACGTGTTGCAATCGCGCGCGCCGTTGTTAACAAGCCAAAAGTATTGCTGCTTGATGAGTCTCTCTCAGCGTTGGATTACAAGCTGCGTAAGCAAATGCAGATGGAGCTAAAACAGCTTCAACGTAAGCTTGGTATTACGTTCATCTTCGTGACTCACGATCAGGAAGAAGCCTTGTCCATGTCAGATCGCATCATCGTGATGCAATCAGGCAACGTGGTTCAAGACGGGACCCCGCGTGAAATCTATGAAGAACCAGCAAACTTGTTTGTTGCGCGCTTCATCGGTGAAATAAACGTGTTTGATGCAGATGTGATCGCGCGTATTGACGATCAGCGCATCACCGCAATGGTTGAAAGCCGTGAATGTCAGGTTTACTGCAAACTTGATGTAGCGAAAGGTGACCGAATTAAAGTTCTTCTACGTCCTGAAGATCTTCGTATTGAAGAAATCAACAGCGGTGAATCTGTCAACAGTGCTGGCGAAACCGTTAACGGTATCGTGGGTTACGTTCGCGAACGTAACTATAAAGGCATGACGCTAGATTCAGTGCTTGAGCTAGAATCTGGCAAATCTGTCATGGTGAGCGAATTCTTCAACGAAGACGATCCAGATGTTGACCACTCATTGGATCAGAAAGTTGCAATTACCTGGGTTGAAAGCTGGGAAGTGGTACTGCCTGATGAAGAAGCTTAATCTCCAAAACGCCATTATTGGCGTCATTGTAGGTTGGTTGCTGCTGTTCGTGTTTATTCCGAACTTGATGATTATCATCACCAGCTTCCTGACGCGCGATGATGCAAACTTGATCGAGACGACCTTTACCTTGAGCAACTATGCCAAGCTGTTGGACCCTCTTTATGCAAAAGTGTTTTGGCACTCGTTCTATATGGCTGCCATCGCCACCCTGCTCTGTTTGTTAATTGGTTATCCGTTCGCCTATTTTATCGCGCGTATGCCTGAGAAGATGCGTCCGTTCATGCTGTTCATGGTCATTGTTCCATTTTGGACCAACTCCCTGATCCGAACGTACGGCCTGAAAATCTTCCTTGGCACGCGTGGTTTACTTAACGAAGGGCTACTCACTCTTGGTCTGATCGACAAACCTCTGCGCATTATGTACACCGAATATGCAGTGATGATTGGTTTGGTCTATATCCTGCTGCCGTTCATGATTTTGCCGTTGTACTCAAGCATAGAGAAACTTGATAACAGCTACCTAGAAGCGGCAAAAGATCTTGGCGCGAGCAAGTTCCAATCGTTTGTGAAAGTGATTCTTCCGCTAACAACGCCGGGTATTATCGCGGGTTGTTTGTTGGTGCTATTGCCAGCACTGGGCATGTTCTATGTGTCCGACCTATTGGGCGGCGCGAAGAACCTGCTGATTGGTAATGTCATTAAGAGCCAAATTCTCAATGTACGTGACTGGCCATTTGGTTCAGCGGCGAGTATTTCGTTGACGGTATTGATGGGTCTGATGCTCTTTGCCTACTGGCGTGTTGGTAAGCTGATTAACAAGAAGGTGGAGCTGGAATGAGTCGTTTTTTCAAGACTGGCTTCATGTCGCTGGTCTACGCGTTCTTATACATCCCTATCATCATTCTTATCGTTAACTCGTTTAACGAAAGTAAGTTTGGGATGGAATGGAAAGGGTTTACCACCAAGTGGTACACCCAACTTCTAAGCAACGACAGTTTGGTACAAGCTGCGGGTAACTCGCTCACTATTGCTATTTTCTCAGCAACGGCAGCGGCGGTTATTGGCAGCCTGACAGCGGTAGCGCTTTATCGCTACCGTTTCCGTGGCAAAGGCTTTGTGAATGGCATGTTGTTCGTGGTGATGATGTCTCCTGACATCGTGATGGCAATTTCATTGCTGGCACTGTTCGTGTTGCTCGGTGCGCAATTGGGCTTCCTTACCCTTTTGCTTTCTCACATCACCTTCTGTCTGCCGTTTGTTGTGGTGACCGTTTACAGCCGATTGAATGGCTTCGACCTTCGCATGCTTGAAGCCGCGAAAGACTTAGCTGCAAGCGAATGGGTTATTCTGACGAAAATCATTCTACCTTTGGCCGCGCCAGCGGTTGCTGCGGGATGGTTGTTGAGCTTTACCCTTTCTCTTGATGACGTGATCGTTAGTTCGTTTGTGACTGGACCAAGCTATGAAATTTTACCGTTGAAAATCTACTCGATGGTTAAAGTTGGTGTTTCTCCAGAAGTGAACGCACTCGCAACCCTCATGTTGGTTGTCTCTCTTGCGCTGGTCATTTGTTCGCAATTGCTGGCTCGCGATAAGGTGCGATAACAACGACTGAACCTCAAGATTCAGCATTGTTTTTGCATTTTTCAGTCACGGGTGGAGTTTTCCACCCGTTATTCTTGTTAATCAATCCAAAGTAAAACTACAGGAGTTATCGATGAAACCCTGGTCTAAGTTTGTGCTAGGAAGCTCTCTGGCCGTTTCTCTAATCTCTGGTGCTGCGTCTGCTGCAGACAATGAGCTGTATTTCTATAACTGGTCAGAGTACATCCCTACCGAAGTGCTCGAAGAATTCACAGAAGAAACAGGCATCAAAGTCATTTACTCAACCTATGAGTCAAATGAAAGCATGTATGCCAAGCTCAAAACCCATCCTGAAGGCTATGACCTTGTTGTACCTTCAACATACTATGTTGCGAAAATGCGAAAAGAAGGCATGCTTCAGAAAGTTGATAAGACGAAGCTAAGCCACTTTGATGGTCTTGATCCCAACAACCTGAACAAGCCTTTTGATCCAAACAACGAATACTCAATCCCTTATATCTGGGGCGCGACGGGTATCGGCGTCAATACTGACGTGATGGATAAGAGCAGCGTGCACGCGTGGGCTGATCTTTGGAATCCGGAGTATGAAGGTCAATTGCTGATGATGGATGACGCGCGTGAGTTCTTCCATATCGCGTTAACCAAACTGGGCTACTCTGCGAACACTACCGACCCGAAAGAAATTGAAGCAGCATACAAAGAGCTTCAAAAAATCATGCCGAATGTGCTGGTGTTTAACTCAGACTTCCCTGCCAACCCATATATGGCGGGTGAAGTAGCACTTGGCATGTTGTGGAACGGTTCAGCGTACATCGCGCGCAGTGAAGGCGCACCAGTGGACATCGTTTGGCCTGAAGAAGGCGCGATTTTCTGGATGGATAACCTTGCGATTCCAGCAAATGCAGAAAACGTTGAAGCAGCACACAAGATGATCGACTTCTTGTTGCGCCCAGAAAACGCAGCAAAACTCGCGATTGAGATTGGTTACCCAACACCTGTCAAAGCAGCATACCCTCTACTGCCAAAATCGTTTAAAGACGATCCAAGCGTTTACCCACCGCAAGAGGTGATGGAAAAAGGCGAATGGCAAAGTTCTGTGGGTGAAGCGAACGTGCTTTACGAAGAGTACTTCCAAAAGCTAAAAGCCGGTCAGTAATGTCATTACGCCACCAGCAAAAATAGAAAAAGCGGCCTTCAAGCCGCTTTTTTATTGTTTAAAATTCGCCAAACAGCCATTGCTGCTTTAGTCTTTCATCGTGAGCAGTTTTTCCACCAGAGCAGGAACAAGCACACTCGCCTTTCCGTAATGCTTTTCATCAAACTCGCTCTCAACAGCACTCGGTTCAAGGTTAATCTCTATCGTTCTTGCACCATTTATCGCCGCTTCATGAACAAATCCTGCTGCGGGATACACCGCACCGGATGTGCCGATGGAAATGAATAGATCCGCTTGCACCAATGCCGTGTGAATGCGATCCATCGCAATTGGCATTTCGCCAAACCAGACAACATGAGGACGAATGGGTGAAGGCATTTGGCAGCAATGACACATTTCGTCTGCGGCGATATCCCCAGTCCACTCCAAGACTTGGTTAGAGTGACTGCATCGCGCTTTTAGCAGCTCACCATGCATGTGAATCACGTTTTCGCTACCACCGCGTTCGTGAAGGTTGTCGATGTTTTGCGTCACGATCGTGACATTGCCATCAAGCTCTCTTTCTAGCTTTGCGAGAGCTTTGTGAGCAGGATTCGGCGATACGCCAGACTGCAATTGCTTACGACGTTGGTTGTAGAAGTCTTGAACCAAAGCGGGATCACGCGCAAACCCTTCAAGTGTCGCAACGTCTTCAATTCTATGCTCTTCCCAAAGCCCGTCTTGCGCTCGAAACGTTCGAATGCCGGATTCAGCAGAAATCCCTGCGCCTGTTAACACCACAATGTTTCGATGTGGAAATTGCATCCTGAGCTTCCTTTCTCGTTATCGTTTAAAACCTTTATAACATTGTTAGATTTAGCAAAACAGGATCTAGGCAGTAGACCATAGTCGAACATTAAATCGCACGGTGAATTAACGAGAAAAAACCGAAAAATGTCTTATATTTAAAAAGTGTATCAATTTCGATAATCACTTTATGCCGAGTCAAAAACTCAAATTCACTTTGCCTTATGGCGCGCTTGTCGGATTGCTAGCAACTCCCGCAGTTGCGCAAGATGCTGTGCGCGTGAGTGGATTTGGTACGGTGAGTGTGATTGACTCGGGCACCGAAGACTTCGGTTTCAAGTATGATCTTTCTAAAGAAGGCCTGTATGGCGTGTTGAGTCTCAAGCCAGGCTCCGCATTGGGTTTACAACTCAACGCAACAATTACCGATAACATTGATGCTATCGTACAAGGCATTCTGCAAGACCGCATAGAAAATGATCTCGATAAATCGATCACATGGGCGTTTCTTCGTTACAAGTTCTCGCCCAACCTGTCTTTCCGAGTGGGAAGAATTGCTTCTCCTCTTTACATGCTCTCGGAATACCGAGATGTTGGCTTTGCGTATCTTTGGACAAAGCCCATCACAGACTTCTATTCAGCGATTCCCGTTTCTTCAATCAATGGCGCAGATGTTGCTTATCGCTATTCACTTGGAGACGGCATATTAGAAACCCGCTTTTTTGGTGGGCAGACCGACATATCCATTGAAACGATTAATGACCCTTATGAAGTCACGCTTGGCCCCATGTTCGGGACCAAAGTGACGTATGAAGTCGATGATTGGTATTTTTCTGGATCAGCGACCAACACAAAAGTGAAAGAAGGCGACCCGTCAGTTTCCATTACATCGGCTCTCTCAGATATTCCTGATTTTTTATGGCCAACCTTGCCAACCATGTTGGATGACTTCGAGTTTGTGGATACACGTATTTCCTATTACTCACTCGGTACCGCGTATGAGTCAGGAAATTGGAATGTCCAAGCAGAGCTCAGTTACACCGACACAGACTGGCCGTTTTTCCCCGATCTTGCGGCAGGCTACACCAGTGTCGGAAGAGTGTTTAATCGCTTGACCATATTTGGATTTTTGTCTAAAGCCAAATCCGTCGGCGAATACTATGAAACTCCCCTTCCTCCCTCGACGTCGCTGGCAATCCCAGAAATCGCCGGCGCATTTAACCTGATTGATCAAAACCTGAAAGCACGGATCGTTAATCAGGAAACGCTAGGGATTGGTTTACGTTATGACGTAAATGCAAACGTCGCATTGAAAGGACAAATGGAAAGAACCTGGTTGCTCGACGACCGGATTGGCGGGTGGTCTACAACGGTAACGGGCTTAACCGCTCCCGTACCTGACTACATTGATACTTACTCTGTTAGCCTGAGCTTTGTGTTCTGATATGAAGAAATATCTAATAGCACTACTCACAATATATTGGCTAGCGTGGCTTCCTTCAGCACACGCAGGGTT
>JBELME010000046.1:0-20095 GCA_042096095.1 Enterovibrio sp. | reverse complement strand
TGATAAATCTTTATGTCTATCAAGTACGAGTGCCCACACAGATTGTATAGGTCAAGTTGTTAAAGAACGTTGACTTGTTCACTGGCTTAACTCGCCGTGTTCCGTGTCGATGGGGCGCATTATAGAGACTTCGAACTGCTTGGCAATAGCTAATTTCAAAAAACTTAATAAAATGAGGTCAAGCGTTCGTTAATCATACAAAAGCCACTTTTTCGTGTGTTTATTAAGCACAAATTCCCTCTTAACCCTCTATTTACCGTATGTGGCACACCATAAACACCTTCTACCAATATAAAGCGTGAGGACACAACACTCACAAACGGTCTGAACCTTCCTTTATATAAAGAAGGTTCAGACCATATAGAACAAGGTATGAATGCAGTTCTTCCCTAAGGGTTGATTGCGCTCAAACATCCCTCTTTGGGACAGCGTTCTATATAGAGGATGAAAAGTACCAGTATCAGCCCCTTCCTTATAAAGAAACAAGAAGATCCAAAAAAAAGAGACTTTGTAAAAGAGGAGACTTGTTTAGGCGCTTTTCGCCTGCCATCGCACAGCGCCACTAAAATCCAGGCGTTTACGCGCAAAAGACACGAATATAGGTATAGCGATCAAGGCTTAGTTAGATAGAAGGGCGTTTTTGTTTTTCTGAGGACTTAGAACGAAAAAAGCCCCAGTCTTTCGACTGGGGCTTTTCCGGAAATTGGTGCCCGGGGCCGGACTTGAACCGGCACAGTTATTCACCGGCGGATTTTGAATCCGCTGCGTCTACCAATTTCGCCACCCGGGCAATTGAGGCTGATTATACGCAAGCCGAACTACAGCGCAAGCCCCTAATTCATTATTTTTGTTCAACCGTTTCTTTTTTCGCCACCCTGCTATAAATACACTCAATTAGAGGCATTTTTACACATTCAACAACACGGCTAACGCTGGTAAACTCTACCCATACTCATTTTTTGGACAAAGGCATGTCTCAATCTTCTGTTTCTTATAGCGTACCGAAAGGTGCGGGCTTTTTTAGGCGCATGGGCGCATGGTTATATGACTTATTAGTGCTTGCAGCCGTTGAGATGCTGGCTATTGGTGTTGTGGTGGGCGGCATTGCTCTCGCAGTACAGTTTGGGTTTTCCATTGAAGGGTATGTTGATGTCAGTGATTACCTCGCCAGGGATCCTTTCGTTAGCCCACTCTTCACCGTTTATGTGTTTGCTGTCGCCGCCCTTTTCTATGCCTTCTTCTGGACACGAGCTGGACAGACTGTTGGTATGAAAGCATGGAAGCTAAGAGTCGTCAGCGAGTTTGGTGGAAACATCACCTTTACCCAGTCTTTGATTCGCATGGCGACGTCTTGCTTGGGTATTGGCAACCTTCTTACGTTGTTTGATCGAAACAACCGCGCTTTCCAAGACCACTTCTCTCACAGCCAAGTGATTAAAATAGAAAAGTAATGCTTGGGATAAAGAGCGAGGTGTTAACAACGCTTATCCCAACCATGCAAACGCAAAAGAGGGAGCACATATGCTCCCTCTTTTTATACGTTCAATCTCTCGCGCACCTATCTTAGCAAGGCGACGTTAACTCATAGCTTTCTGTTCAACAGATACAAGGTCACACCGATGAAAGCCAAACTCGGTGCTATCGCACCAAAGAACGGAGGGAGCTGGTAAACCAGGGTTAGCGGACCAAACACCTCATTCGAGATATAGAAGCCGAAACCAAAGATCACGCCAGACAATACCCTCGCCCCCATGGTCACAGAACGAAGTGGGCCAAAGACAAAGCTCAACGCCAACAGCATCATGACACCGATAGAAAGCGGTTGGAGCACTTTACGCCACAAAGCGAGTTCATAGCGGGAAGCATCTTGTTCAGACGCCTTCAAATACTCAACGTAGCCGTAGACACCTGATAACGATAATTCTTCCGGTTTCACCGTCACAATAGAGAGCTTCTCTGGTGTCAGCGTGGTACGCCATGCCAGTTTATCTTGTTTCGTCTCATCAATTTTAACGGCACCGTTAAAATGCGTGATGGTCACGTTATTCAGTAGCCAGCTATCTTGATCCAGAAAATCCCCGCTTTGCGCAAACACCATTTCTTTTAAGTGCTGCTGTTCATCAAACTTCCAGATGTTGACGCCTGTCAGCGATTCTTTCTGGTCAGTACGCGCAATATAGATAAAGTCGCCACCGTCTTTCGCCCATACGCCACTTCGTACCGACATGACGTTACCGCCAGACTTTGCAAAAGCTCTCAGCTCACGCGCGGCTTTTTGCGCATCTGGTGCCCCCCATTGACCTAGCGCCAACACAATCAGCATCAACGGCATCGCCGTTTTCAATACAGAAAGGCCGATATCCAACTTTGAAAAGCCAGAGGCCTGCATCACCACAAGTTCAGAGCTGGATGCCAATGTTCCAAGGCCAATCAACGCCCCCAGCAACACTGCCATAGGGAAAAACATCTCGATATCACGCGGCATACTCAACAAAACATATTGCACCGCGGTCATCATGGTAAAGATGCCATCACCCACCGAGCGCAATTGCTCAACGAATTTGATAATGGCTGAAAGTCCCACCAAGGTCGCGAGACACAACGATGTCGTCGCGATAATGGTTCGCCCGATGTAGAGATCGAGAATTTTAAACATTAGGCTGCTCTCCGCAGTCGATATTTAAGCTTGCGCATCGGTAAGCTATCCCAGCTTATGAGAACAAATGCCACGAGCAAAGCGATGATATTAACGCTCCAAAGCCCAATTTCAGGTGCAAGGTTCCCCTCCTCTATCGCAGATTTCGCAGCGCTGATTGCTAAGAAGTAAGCAAGATAGAGCAACACGGCAGGGAACAGCTTTGCAAACCGCCCTTGACGTGGGTTCACCGAAGACAACGGCACCACAATCATGGTCATCAACGGAATACACAGCACCAACGAAATACGCCATTGCAGTTCAGCCTGCGCGCGATCTGACGGTTCATTTAATAATTGTTGTGTCGGCACGGCATCCCAATCTCGGTGTTTTTGCCTTACCGCGCGTTGACCGATCAACACCTGATAATTTTCATATTCGGTGACGGTATAATCCAAACGTGTTGGAATACCTTCATACCGCGTTCCCGTATTCAGGTCTAAGACCTGACGACCATCCGGCAGTTCAGAGACAAAGCCTTTTTCTGCGACCACAACGTTTGGTCGCATGGTTCCGCGAGGAACAGGCTGCGCAATAAACACTTTATGTAAATCTTTGCCGCTGCCCGTGATATCGCCCACATACACCACAGCCTCTCCATCAGGAGACGGTTGTATTTGCCCTTTCACCAGCAATTCAAGGCCACTTTCCGCCTCGAGACTTTCCATGACTTTGATTTCTTTATCATTTGCCCATGGCGTCAGCCAAAGAGCATTGAATGCGGCCACAGCCCCCGTAATCAGTGCGAGGTACAGAGCTGCACGGATCAAAAACTTGTTTCCGATCCCCGTCGCATTCATGACAGTGATTTCACTTTCAGCGTATAGGCGCCCGAAAGTAATCAAAATACCTATATATAGACTCAAGGGCAGCATCAGCATGGCCATCGACGGCATATAAAGTCCTACTAATGTCAGGACTTCATTCCCCGGAATTGAACCATCTGTAGCATTTGCTAGCACTCGGATAAATTTCTGACTAAAAAAGACCAGAAATAGTACAAACAGCACCGCAAGTTGCGTTTTCACTGTCTCTCGGATCAAATACCGAACAATAATCACGGCGTTTTACCTTTAGAAAACTTGTTTTTTTACTCGAATCGCTATAGTTTTTCGGTAAATCAGTTGTTTTTTAATCTTTCGGCCAAGTGTTGACCTGCTTATTTCAATTTACCTCGAACATGGATTCGAGTTCCGATAAAGCGGGCATTATCCAACATTTAGCCCCACTTGTCTTTAGGATGTAGGAGTACGCATGGAGTTCAGTGTAAAAAGCGGGAGTCCCGAAAAGCAGCGCAGTGCTTGTATCGTAGTCGGTGTATTTGAACCACGCCGTCTGTCTCCGGTTGCAGAACAACTCGACAAGATCAGCGATGGATACATCAGCAGCCTGCTGCGTCGTGGTGATCTTGAAGGCAAGCCAGGCCAAATGCTGTTATTGCATCATGTACCTAACGTGCTGTCTGAACGCGTATTGTTAGTCGGTTGTGGTAAAGAGCGTGAACTTGGTGAACGTCAATATAAAGAAATCATCAAAAACACCATCAACACTCTCAACGAAACAGGTTCAATGGAAGCCGTTTGCTTCCTGACTGAGCTGCACGTTAAAGGCCGTGACACCTACTGGAAAGTCCGGCAAGCCGTTGAAAGCACAAAAGACAGCCTCTACACCTTTAATCAATTCAAAAGCGTTAAACCAGAAACTCGCCGTCCACTTCGCAAATTGGTATTCAACGTACCAACACGTCGTGAATTGAACCTTGGTGAGCGTGCCATTGCACACGGCCTTGCGGTTGCTTCTGGTGTAAACGCCTGTAAAGACCTTGGCAACATGCCGCCAAACGTCGCTAACCCAGCCTACCTTGCTTCTCAAGCACGTCGCCTTGCCGATGACTTTGAAAAAGTCACCACCAAAATCATTGGTGAGCAAGAAATGAAAGAGCTTGGCATGACGTCGTACTTAGCCGTAGGCCAAGGCTCGAAGAACGAATCATTCATGTCGATCATGGAATACAAAGGCCACCCAGACCCAGATGCAAAACCTATCGTTCTGGTCGGTAAAGGTTTGACCTTTGATGCGGGCGGTATCTCACTGAAGCCACCAGCAAACATGGACGAAATGAAGTACGACATGTGTGGTGCAGCCTCCGTCTTTGGCACCATGAAATCGCTCGCGAAACTTGATTTACCGATCAACGTTGTCGGCATCCTAGCAGGCTGTGAAAACATGCCTGATGGCAATGCATACCGTCCAGGCGACATCGTCACCACCATGTCAGGTCAAACCGTTGAAGTATTGAATACCGATGCTGAAGGCCGTTTGGTACTGTGTGATGCGCTTACATATGTAGAACGTTACGAACCAGAATGTGTGGTTGACGTTGCGACGCTGACAGGCGCGTGTATCGTGGCATTGAGCCATCACATCAGTGGCTTGATCTCTAACCACAACCCACTGGCACACGAAATCGTGAATGCGTCTGAGCAAGCGGGTGACCGCGCGTGGCGTCTGCCGATGACCGAAGAGTACCAAGAGCAGCTGAAGAGCCCGTTTGCTGACATGGCAAACATCGGTGGCCCTGGCGGCGGTACCATCACAGCAGGTTGTTTCCTTTCTCGCTTTGCGAAGAAATACAACTGGGCACACCTTGATGTTGCTGGCACCTCATTCCGTGGTGGCGCCAACAAAGGTGCAACTGGTCGCCCTGTCCCATTGCTTGTCCAGTTCCTTCTGAACCGTTCTGGACTAGAGACAGTGGAATAAAAATGCCGCTGAACAGAAAAGGAGGCCAAGGCCTCCTTTTTTCATGTCTCGGTTTTTATGATCTGGTTTGGTCGAAAGGATTGCATAAAGCGATGGCTTTTCACGCAATCTCACCGCACACTGAGCCACGAGAATACGCGCTATAAAGGACAAAGAAATGGCAGTGGCAACCTTTTATCTTGTGGATGAATCCGATACTCACCCTCAGCAGAGTATGCTGGAAAAAGTCTCCCAGCTTTCTACCCTTTATAGCCAGCAAGGTATGAAGGTGTACATTTCGGCGAATGACAAACCTCAGGCCGAAAACATCGATGAACAACTTTGGCAGCTTTCTCCTGATCACTTCGTTCCTCATAATTTAGTGGGCGAAGGGCCACGAGGCGGCGCACAAGTCGAAATCGGTTGGTCAGGCGTTAGGCCTTCAGGACACCGAAATGTCCTGATAAACTTGGCCGAAGAAGCAGCAATTTTTGCGCCTGCCTTTGCACAAGTGGTAGACTTCGTGCCTTGCGAAGAGGCTCTCAAGCAACAAGCAAGAGAGCGCTACAAAATTTATCGCATGGCGGGGCGACAAATGCGAACCCTCGCCATGAACGAAATGTCCGATACCTCAAGTAATTGACGCACTTTCTGCCAAACACTGACTGATTGGCAATAAAGGAAATCGACGAAAAAGGGTTACATCACACTGAGCCATCAAGAGCGCTATGGAAAAGACATACAACCCAACATCAATTGAAACGGCGCTGTACCAGCGCTGGGAAGAGGCTGGTTACTTTAAGCCTCACGGTGACACATCAAAAGATGCATACAGCATCATGATCCCACCACCAAATGTCACTGGTAGCCTTCACATGGGCCACGCGTTCCAAGATACCATTATGGATACCTTGATCCGCTGTGAGCGCATGAAAGGTAAAAACACCTTGTGGCAAGTGGGTACTGACCACGCTGGTATCGCGACACAAATGGTTGTTGAACGCAAAATTGCCGCAGAAGAAGGCAAAACGAAACACGATTACGGTCGTGACGCGTTCATCGACAAGATTTGGGAATGGAAAGGCGAATCCGGTGGCACCATCACCAAGCAGCTTCGTCGTCTTGGCGCATCTGTTGATTGGGATCGCGAGCGATTCACCATGGATGACGGCCTGTCTAATGCCGTTCAAGAAGTGTTTGTTCGCCTTTTCCAAGAAGATCTTATCTACCGTGGTAAGCGCCTGGTTAACTGGGACCCGAAACTGCACACCGCAATTTCTGACCTAGAAGTCGAAAACAAAGACGTGAAAGGCCACATGTGGCACTTCCGTTACCCACTGGCTGACGGCGTAAAAACCGCAGACGGCAAAGACTACATTGTGGTTGCAACCACGCGTCCTGAAACCATGCTGGGCGACACCGGTGTTGCAGTAAACCCTGAAGATCCTCGCTACAAAGCGCTGATCGGCAAAGAAATCATGCTGCCAATCGTGAATCGTCGTATCCCTATCGTGGGCGATGAGCACGCAGACATGGAAAAAGGCACAGGTTGTGTGAAGATCACCCCTGCGCACGACTTCAATGACTATGAAGTCGGCAAACGCCACCAATTGCCAATGATCAACATCCTGACCTTCAATGCTGACATCCGTGACAGTGCTGAAGTGTTCAACACCAACGGTGAAGCAAGCGACGTATACGGCACTGAGCTTCCAGAAGCTTACCGTGGCATGGAACGTTTCGCTGCACGTAAAGCGATCGTTGCAGAATTCGACACATTAGGTCTGCTTGAAGAAACCAAAGATCACGACCTTACCGTGCCTTACGGTGACCGTGGTGGTGTTGTCATTGAGCCAATGCTGACTGACCAATGGTACGTGCGTGCTGCAACACTGGCGAAACCAGCGGTTGAAGCCGTAGAGAATGGCGACATTCAATTCGTGCCTAAGCAATACGAAAACATGTACTTCTCTTGGATGCGTGACATTCAAGATTGGTGTATCTCTCGCCAACTTTGGTGGGGTCACCGCATTCCTGCATGGTACGACAACGACGGTAACGTCTATGTTGGCCGTAGCGAAGAAGAAGTGCGTGAGCAAAACAACCTTGCCCCTGTTGTTGTACTTCGCCAAGACGACGATGTGCTGGATACATGGTTTTCCTCTGCGCTGTGGACTTTTGGCACACAAGGCTGGCCTGAGCAAACCCCAGATCTGAAAACCTTCCACCCGTCTGACGTGTTGGTCACGGGTTTTGACATCATCTTCTTCTGGGTTGCGCGCATGATCATGATGACCATGCACTTCTGTAAAGATGAAGACGGCAAAGCACAAGTACCATTCAAAACTGTTTACGTAACCGGTCTTATCCGTGATGAGAACGGCGACAAGATGTCGAAATCAAAGGGCAACGTGCTTGACCCAATCGACATGATTGACGGTATCGATCTGGAATCTCTGGTTGAGAAACGTTGTGGCAACATGATGCAGCCTCAACTGGCCGCAAAGATTGAGAAAAACACACGCAAGACCTTCGAAAATGGCATCGAACCTTACGGTACTGATGCGCTGCGTTTCACTCTGGCAGCCATGGCTTCAACAGGCCGTGACATCAACTGGGACATGAAGCGTCTTGAAGGTTACCGTAACTTCTGTAACAAGCTATGGAACGCAAGCCGTTACGTACTGATGAACACAGAAGAGCACGATTGTGGCATGTCACTATCGGCTGAAGACCGTGCAAACATGGAATTCTCTCTAGCGGATAAGTGGATTGAATCTCAGTTTGAACTAGCAGCGAAAGAGTTTAATGCTCACCTAGACAACTACCGTCTAGACATGGCAGCAAACACGCTTTACGAATTCATCTGGAACCAATTCTGTGACTGGTACTTAGAACTGACCAAACCTGTTCTTTGGAAAGGCACTGAAGCCCAGCAGCAAGCAACCCGCTACACGCTGATCACTGTGCTTGAGAAGACACTGCGTCTCGCTCACCCAGTGTTGCCATACATCACCGAATCTATCTGGCAGAGCGTTAAGCCATTGGTTGAAGGTATTGATACGGCTGACTTTGATGAAACCATCATGCTGCAAGCATTGCCTCAATACGATGAAGCACAGTTCGATGCCAATGCACTGGCTGATATCGAGTGGGTGAAAGCGTTTATCACCTCAATCCGTAACCTGCGTGCAGAGTACGACATCGCGCCAAGTAAAGCGCTTGATTTGATGCTGAAAGCCGCAGACGAGAAAGACGTGGCGCGTCTAGAAGCAAACACCAAAGTCTTGGCATCACTGGCTAAGCTTGAAGGCGTTCGTGTACTGACTGCAGACGAAGAAACGCCAGCGTGTGCAACTGCACTGGTTGGTAAGTCTACGCTGATGATCCCAATGGCAGGCCTTATCGACAAAGACGCAGAGCTTGCGCGTCTAGATAAAGAAATCGCGAAAACTGAAGGCGAAATCAAGCGTATCGCTGGCAAACTAGGCAACCAAGGTTTTGTTGCGAAAGCACCAGAAGCGGTTGTTGAAGCTGAGCGTGCGAAGCTAGACGGTTACAACGAAACACTAGTGAAATTGGAAGAGCAGAAAGCGACCATCGCTGCACTGTAAAACTTTCATACCTTTCACCGTCAAAGCAACAAACATAATGGCCTCACTCGTTGAGGCCATTTTTTCACCCTAAATTACGCTTAATGATTCATAAAATCAGCAACCTACCCGCCAACATCTAAAAACACAGGCAAGCTCTCTCCTTTATCCAAGTTCTCATTTACGTGATATTAGCCGCAATACCAAAGCACTCTTATATTGATAGCTCTATCAGTTGCTACATTTTATCGTACAAAATCCTGCAAAAAGTACGTTAAAAATATGAACTCAATTGCATAAAAGATGGATGTTGCACTGATCTCTTTGACCGTGCTGCTGTTCACTATTTCTTCCGTCACTATCTGGGTTGCTGTACAAACGCGAAGCAGCACAGATAACTTATTGAACAAAGCGCTTCCCAATGCCATTAGCACCATTCAGATGGTTGATGAGTTGGGAGAGATGATGATCAACCTCATGGAGTATTCCAACGGGGAAATTGAAGATCGTGAAGACTTCAAACAAAACTACGAAGCTTTTTCTGAATACAAAAGCCAGTTGGTCGCAACAAACGACGCCGCAATTACCGAGGACTTAGCAAAAGTTGAAGTACTTCAACAAAACCTCATCATCTTCGCCAACTCTCGTATTTTCGATACGTTTGATCCTTTGGCTGAGCAACAAGCCAAGCAACAGATCCAAGCAATCAGTCAACCGCTGGAAGAATTACTCCTGAACTTGCTAGAGGAAATGCTCAAAGAATCAAAAGCCCATGATGCTCCTCGTGGAGATACCTACCAAGTAACGATTGAATACTACACGGAGCTCGTGGATGAAGTGAAAGACATGTTGGCTGATTTCAACCGTTTTCTCTCGGGCGAAACCGATGCAAAAAACCAATTCTTAACCGATGCAGATGAATTTGATTTTTACATAAAAAGACTCATTCCTTTGGAAAAAAACGCTGTGCGCTTAGCGCAATTAGATTCCGCCAAACACCAATTTGACCATTTTTTTAGAACGGCGACTGCGCTATTTCAAACATTTGACAACGGCGCCCAGCCAAGAGCGTTTAAAGCCGTTAATTACTATGGCAACTCTGAATATCCGCGCATGAAAGCCATTCTCAACAAAATGGCGGACCACTCCGATAGCTTGCTGCTCGAAGAATCAAAACACCTAAATCACGCAGCAAAAATTGCAGTATATGTGCTCTCAATGGTTATTCTCATTTCAGCCATAATCCTGGCGACTATCATCGTTTTCTTCCGACGTTCATTGTTCATCCCTCTGAAAAAAGTAGACAAAGCCATCAACGCTTTAAGGATGGGGCAAAGAGACATTCAATTTCATGATATCGAGGATAATGAACTTGGCCGCATCATGAAGAGTCTCAAAACCTTTCAACAGGAATTGTCTGAGCTAGATATTCTGAGAAAGGAAAATGCGCGTCAGAAAGATGTACTAAAACAAGACAAAGTCGACCTCACCCACGCGCTAGAAAACCTCAAGTCAGCGCAATCAAAACTCATTGAAACAGAAAAAATGTCGTCTCTAGGGAGCTTGGTGGCGGGTGTTTCTCACGAAATTAATACCCCTTTAGGTATCTCAGTTACCATGGCAAGTTCGCTTGAAGACGAGCACCGTAAATTCATGCTCAAGCTTCACACCGGAGAGATAGAACGTAAACACCTCGATGATTTTGGTGATGTCAGTAACGAATCCTTTCAAGTGCTCAACCGTTCTCTCAGGCAAGCCTCCGAGCTTATTACTAGCTTCAAGCAAGTGGCGAACGACCAGACCAGCGAGCAATTACGAGATTTTGAGCTTGGCGCACTCATGCGTGAGGTCTATAGCACGCTGCATCATTTGATCAAAAACCGCCCTATTACCTACATTGCTGATATTGATGAAAATATCCCAATGCTGAGTTATCCCGGCCCGATAGGCCAAGTGTTCACCAACCTCTTTAATAACTCTATTATTCATGGATTTGAAGACGGCGTATCGGGAGAAATTACGCTCACTGTCAGACGTGTGAATGATCATGTAAGCATCGTGTATCACGACACAGGAAAAGGATTGGACGAAAGTGCTCAAAAACGCATATTTGAACCTTTCTATACGACACGATTAGGTAAAGGAGGCTCTGGTATGGGCATGCATATCGTCTACAACTTGATCGTGAATACGCTTCAAGGAGAGATATCGGCCAGTAGTGATAATGGCGCTATTTTTGAGATAAGGCTGCCGATGGTGATCAAACAAAATGAGGTGATGCATGAGTGCATTTAAAATCAATATCGTCGAAACCTCCTCTACACCCCCTTGCCATTCAGAAACAGAAAGAACCTCGAAAATCGCGGTGATTGATGATGAAGAATCCATGCATCAGGCGACAACACTTGCACTGCGTAATATCAGGATCATGGGTTACCCATTAAGCTTCTTGCATGCCTATTCTGGCGAGGAAGGTAAAGCACTCCTTAGAGAAAACCCAGATACTGCGGTTGTACTGCTTGATGTGGTGATGGAACAAGAAGATGCCGGGCTTGTTCTTGCGAATGCTATTCGAAACGAACTCAATAACAAAACCACACAAATCGTGTTGCGCACAGGACAGCCAGGGTACGCCCCTGAAGAGGCGATCATTGAACGCTTTGAAATCAATGACTGCAAGACCAAAAATGAACTGACACGTAACAAGCTCTTCAGCACCATCTGTACGGCAGTTCGGTCATATAAAAGCCTAAAATCCATTGAAAAAAGCCGCGATGGCTTAAAAAAAATCATTGAGTCTTCAGCGGATCAATTTCAAGAACGCTCACTTGCCCGTTTTTCTGAAGGTGTTCTCGAACAAATCAACGTGCTCTTTGATATTCACTCTGAAGGAATATTCTGTGTTTCTACCCGTCCAATGAATCCACCCAAAGAGTTGGCCAAAATCTACTACCAATCCAAGTCAGAAGAAAACGAGAGCATCGTTGTCGCGGCGAGCAAGAAATATCTGAATTCGTTTGGAAAAAAATTAGAACAGCTTCCACTCGATGAAGCCTCTCTCAACGTCATTCATGAATCACTTAGGGAGAAACGTAATATCGTCAGAGGCAATGACTTGGCGTTATATCTCAATACGCCAAGTCAGTGGAAAGCCGTGATTTATATCCATAGTGACAAAGAAAACGCTATCAACAATATCGACCCAGAGTTGCTCTCTGTATTTGTTCAAAACGCATCTTTAGGGCTTGAGAACACCAAGTACATCAGTCAATTATTGGATGCGGCATTCGTCGATGAAGTCACAGGCCTCGCAAGTCGCCTAGGGTTTGTCGATAACTATGCGCCATCACTGCTGCAAAAAGAAGGTGCGCTGACCCTTTCAGTGGTGGACATTGACGATTTTCATCAAATTACCGAATCTCTCGGGTTTGATTTTGGTAGTAAAGTCTTGCGCGTTTTCGCCAACGTTTTAAAACAAAGCCTTCCTAGTAATAGTGTCATTGCTCGGCTTCACAGTGATGCATTTGCCATCGCAACACCGATTGATGAACCAACACTCCTCGATACACTTCAATCGATCCAAGAGACAAAATTGTCGCTACAAGAGATTGGTTCCGTCCGTTTAGGTGTCACTGCGGGCTTACATAGAATCGTATTGGGTGAGGGGGACCACTGTGTTGAAAAAGCCCTACGACGCGCGGAAATAGCGCTAAAACAGGCAAAAGTTCAGCGAAGAGGAGAAACACTCACTTTCGATGACCTCATGGAGAAAAACTGCAATGAACGACTCCTTATCATCAATAAACTTCGCCAAGACCTTACCGACGAAAAGCTCTATATAATGTTCCAGCCTAAAGTCTGTATACATGATGGCTCAATCATCGGTGCAGAAGCCTTAGTGCGTTGGCATCACCAAGAACTGGGGCATGTTTCCCCCGCCGTGTTTGTTCCCATTGCAGAAGCTGCAGGTCTGAGTTTCGAGTTGGACATGTTTGTTTTTCGCTCCGTGTGTCAAATCATGGCTGAAAACCCTGAATTTCCCGAGGTCGCCGTCAACATCTCCCCACTTTCATTTAATCGAAGAGAACTTATTCCGTCCTTAAATCAGATGCTGGCAACCTATCAAATTGACAAAAAGCGACTATCTATCGAAATCACCGAGGGTTGTATGGTGCAAGGTGAGAGCTCTAGAAAGAAAATGGCTGAACTCCATGCGCAGCAATGGTGTTTGCATTTGGATGACTTTGGTAGTGGATACTCCTCCTTTGGCTACCTGCTCGAACTCCCTGTGTCGGTAATAAAAATTGATCGTATCTTTACGTGGGAGCTCAGCAAATGCGAACGCGCCGATCGGTTACTAGGAGGCATGGTGAATATGCTCAGCGGGATGGGGAAAAAAGTGCTTATTGAAGGGCTTGAGACAGAAGAGCAAGTGAATGCAGCACGAGAAGCAGGTTTAGATATGGCGCAAGGCTATTACTTCTATAAACCCTTGCTTATCGAGGAACTCATGTCCGCCTTCAATGACAAAACTCAGCAACATAACCAATCGACACTCACTCAAGCGTAGGTTCTGAACACATTGATAGTAAATACCTATTGAATGGATAAAGCATACCAACTTACCTCGTTGAGAGTAATTCGCAATAATCAGTTCATACCGATGAGGAACTGATTATGAAAAAGACCCTAAGTTTTGCTGTGATTCACTTTACCGTTGCGTTCACTGTCGCATTTATCCTGACAGGCGATGTTCTGCTGGGTAGTTTGATTGCCATGGTAGAGCCTATGGTCAACACCGTTGCCTTTTACTTCCATGAAAAAGCATGGGAAAGCAAAGTGTTGAAAAATACACTGCGCGGTAACCCAGGCCGAAAAACCGCGAGCTTCGCCGTTGTTCACTTCAGTGTCGCATTTACCGTCGTGTATTTGCTAACAGGTGACATCTTGGTAGGCAGCCTCATGGCAATGATTGAGCCCTGTATCAACACCATGGCGTACTATTTCCATGAGAAGGTATGGCAAAAGAGAGCAACACTGAATGCTTGGTATTGTCACCATGATTTAATAATCGCATAGCGCACAATCCGTTCCCGACCAATCCGATTACCCATTAATGAAAAAGCAGCCTTTTAGCTGCTTTTTTGTCACCGTGATATACCGCACCTGCGCGTATGCTTCCTACGGATTGAACTGTTTTGCCGCCTCTATACGCGAATCGGTATCGGGATGAGAACTCAACCACTCCATTGACATTTCAGCACCATGCGCAACTTTAAGTCTCTCAAACATCTCAGCAAGTGCGGTGGTATCACCATACTTTGCCATCAAGTGCGTTGCGGAAAACGCATCCGACGCTTCTTCATTCTCACGCGAATACCCTGAAGTGACAAACAACACCCCTAGCCCGGTTAGCGTATCAATCACACCCGTGCTTTCCCCAATGATCACCGCAACAGACACAGACACCAAGGTTGATTGCACCAGTGATGTCATCACGTGCTGATAGTAAACGTGCCCGAGCTCATGAAGCAAAATGGCATTCAATTGGCGGTCGGTATCGGCAATCGAGACTAAAGAATCCATCAAAATCACCGTGCCATCGCTCAATGCAAACGCATTTGGCCCTCGATCCCAAGAGCGAAAAACCAAGCGAGGAGGCACTGGCATAGGCGGTAAATCAGCGACGAGTTGATCAAATTCCGTCTGAATATGCGCTTGCTGTTCTGTGGGAAGTTCGGAGGGTTTCAGCAAGCGCTCATCTAGCTGCGAGAGCACATGCTCGCCAACAGCCATGGGCACTTCCTCCGGCAAAAGATTCACGATCCCTTTGCTCACAGTGGGTAACCCAACGTAGAAGAATGCCCCAATAAGCAAGATGGCCATGAACACGCAAGCGAGGATCGCCAGCTTACTGCTTTCAAGCCACGATAAGCGGCTTTTTGGCGCTTGTTGAAAGTATGCAGGCAGTGCACTTTCGTTGTCAGGAATGAAAAGATCACCATCAGGAAAGCGCAATTTAATGGGAATACTCCCCATCTTCTCAGTACACTCAATCTCTTCTAAGCGGCAATCAATACGGTGGTCTGCGTATTGCAGCACAGCGCGCGTCTCACCCAACACCATCAAGGTTGCACGCATTCGGCTCGATTGCCGCGGGGGATACGCATACCCTTCCGTCATTATCCGATCCCGATTTCCAAATCAAAGGCTTGAGAGACTTCATCACCAATGGAGGAATTGGCATCCGATTGATCATCAAATGCAGTCAGCTCATTCAAGTCGCCATACACCGAGGTCATACCTAACACATAACGAGCGGTTCTCACCTTCACCCAAGGTCGAGCAAGACCGAGAGTAAACACCTGCAAGAAGAAGTTGGTGATGATCAGTAAGGCATAACTCGTGGTGTCCATGTACGACCTCAAGCGATAGTCCGGCATGCCTTCAACCTGCATTTGGTTCAACACATGGTTACGGGTTCGGCAGGCAATAAATGCCGTCACCACCAACATGGCCGCAAAAAACAAGCCATAGCCAACCATGATCATCACGAAGACACCGGCAAACGCAAACAGGTTATCGAGCGTTAGATTATCTGGGTCGAAATTGTCAGGGAAACCGTCCATCCCCGCCCAAGACGACGGATCACTGAACACCACGAAAATCCCCGTAACCAAAGCCAACGCAATACTCACGGCAATCATGGTGATAGCACCGATTAAAATGGCCCATAAATAGGTGCGAACGAAAAAGCCCGTTGAAAGCGCCGCCTTAAATTTTAATTTCCCGTAACCATAACCGTTGGCGAAATAGCTCGAGATACCTTTAATGATCCACGCATAGGTAACAAACAGTGCCGCTATACCCACCAAGATCGTGCCTATCGTGACACCATCACTGATGTGCGCTGACGCAATCATGGCGGTAACAAAAACGATGAAACAGAAAACTGCGCCCCGCCCCAAAATGTTGCCGTAAGCGCCTAACAATGTGCCCGTAAAATTCAGCCTCACGTTTCTAAAGCTGGTCATTTTGGCATTGAACCGCGCATTGTTTCGCAACAGCCAAGGCATCACCAACAAACCAAAGACTAAAAGAAACATTGAGGCGATAGGAAAGAACTGTCCAACTGCAAACCAGATAATGACGGCAATGGTTGCAACAATGCGGCCAATCAGAATTTGAATCGGCGTTGCGTGATATTCAAAACGATCACCCGCCAATTCCGTGTTTCCATAGAAGTATCGCTTGGTGCGCACCTTCGCCCACGCCGAATAGATCCCGAGCGTTAACACGCTCAGCAGAATGTTCACGATCCATATGCCGAAGTACTCACGACCCGAGCCGTGAAACGTCATTTTGTTTTCCATAATAGGCACTCCTTGCCAACACCTTGTCCTACCCGAATGCATCGGGTTTAATTATTTTTTTAATTTCATATTCTAATTATCATCAAGGCATTACTCAGTCCAGACCTCACCAAGTGCGAACTAACCGACTCTTTGTATTGCAACAACCGTACAACTTATTTCCACGTGTCACCAACGCGCAGATTTCAAGGCGTCTCATCGCGCTCAGTCAAAAGAAGAGCATCGAAGTTGGGGCGTTTTCTTTCTAAGCTTTTCAAGAATAAGGTAAACGCGACAGGTGCAATTGCCCCATTTTCAGGCACAATCATAAAGGCAGTATTTTTAAGGACATGAGAGGATTAAGGATGAACACCGGACCCATTGAAATTCGACAGTTAGTGCGTCAATTGCTAAGGCATAGAGGGCTGCTGGACAATATCTACGGCACCAGCGGTCTCACCACCATCCAATGCCATGTTCTGATTGAGTTAGAACGAAAAAACCTCAACGCCGATCAATTGGCTTCTCGCCTTAATATTGATGTCGCGAATGCCAACCGCACCTTGGCGATCTTAATCAACAATAACAACATCGCCTATCACGTCAAATCTGCCCACACACAACCAAGCTATCAGCTCACCGACACAGGGCGAACACGCTTAAATGCACACCACGAAGGCATAAACCAAGAAATTGCCTTGTACCTAGAGCAGTTAGACAGCGATGAAATTGATGTCCTATCTTCTTCCCTTTCGCGATATAACCGCGCAATGGAACAAAGCGAAAAACAAAAAGGGTTTACCTTTCGCCTGTTAGAACCTGCGGACAACGCCGCCATTGCAGCGGTTATTCGCAAAGTGTCTGCCGAATATGGCTTAACCGAAGACAAAGGATACAGTGTGGCAGACCCACAACTCGACACGCTCAGTGAAAGCTATAAAGCAGAGAACGCGGCGTACTGGGTCATTGAGAAGGATGGGAAAATATTAGGCGGCGGTGGCATTGCCCCTTTACTCGGGCAAGCGAATACCTGCGAGCTTCAGAAAATGTATTTTCGCCCTGTATTACGCGGCAAAGGTTTCGCCCGAAGAATGGTGGCACATGCGCTCAAGTTTGCCCGAGAGCAAGGCTATAACGCCTGCTACTTGGAAACGACCGCGTGCCTCAAAGAAGCGATCGGCCTCTATGCGTCGATGGGTTTTAAACAGCTCGATGGCCCATTGGGAAATACAGGGCATAGCGATTGTGAAGTCTGCATGCTGAAAACACTGAAGTAAGGGTTTTTTAGTGACAAAAAAAGCCGGCAAGCCGGCTTTTTCATGAACGACGGTGAATTACTTTGCGTCTTCTTCTTCCTCGAGATCACCCTCTTCTTCGTCATCTTCTTCATCAGACTCAAAGTACGTGCCCCAACCGTCGTAATCGATCTTGTTTTTTTCTGCCAGAGCAACAAGCTTTTCTACTTGCTCATCGATGCGATCAGCGTCCAATGCAGTTTCCATTACCGCGTCAAAGCAAACAACCGTGCTGCCGTCTTCAAGCTCAAGCTCTTCCGCTTCAAACACTTCAAAACCCAACTTAAACGCTTCCACTGCAGCCGTTTCCAATTCAGCAAAGCTGTCAGCAGACAGGTGGTGCTCAATGGTGTAAAGCGCATCTGGATCGCTGCCGTCGTCTAGCAGTGCAGCAATGATTTCGCGTGTTTCGGCTTTTTGTTCTTCAATAATGTCAGCGTAAGACATTGGATAACTCCAGACTGAGAAAATACGGGGGGAACTATGGCACGGATTGATGCGCTTTTCCATGACGTTTTTACGTCAATTTTACGTACCTAAACCCTGTGTTTGCCGCAACAACATTTCACATTACGGCGTGTTACTTAAAAGTAAAATTGACCTTGAGGAACAAGGTTGTCATTATTTGAGAACAGGGCAATAACAAGACAAGATGCTAAATAACCCTAGCGTTAGCGGTATCTTGCTCTAGTAAACACTCCAATTATGGAATAGTGTGCAAATTTTCCGCATAAGTACGCACACTGAATAAGAAAACGAACACGACGTACCCTTCGCACTGTTGCGATAACACGCAGCGTTAAGGCAGTGTTTCACCGTGTTCGCTTTCATTAAGGTAAATGGATTTACGACACGTATTCAGGCGTCTTTGCCAAATTACGCCCCTCTTTTGGAATTCTGTCGCTCAATCTCCATTTTTTCCCATCGAAACGTTCATTAGCTCCGTTCGCTATCACTGTCAGAGAGAAAGCCACTTTCTCTTCACGGAACACAAGGCAAATGCAGACGTGGCGTAAGGTGGGGTAAATAAAAATTCAAGAGAGAAACGATCATGAGTCAGCTATATGTGGGTTCAGAAGTTGGAAAATTGAAGCGTGTGATGCTTCATCGTCCAGAGCGCGCGCTAAACCACCTTACGCCATCAAACTACAAAGATTTGCTGTTCGATGATGTGTTGGCCGTTGAACGTGCCGGGGAAGAACACGACGAATTTGCAAAAACACTCCGTGGCGAAGGCGTAGAAGTCCTTCTGCTGCATGACCTGCTGGCTGAAACCTTGGCCATTCCGGAAGCAAAAAGTTGGCTACTTGACGTGCAAGTCGGCGAATACCGCTTGGGTTACCAGTTTGCTCAAGATGTACGTGGCTACTTGCAAACCCTTAGCGACGAAGAGCTGGCGCATATTCTGCTGGGCGGCTTGAGCTACATTGATTTCCCCGTGCAATCCTTGTCTATGATGCAAGCGATGCATGAACGCACCGATTTTATTATCGACCCGCTCCCTAACCATTTATTTACACGTGACACATCATGCTGGGTCTATGGTGGCGTGTCGCTGAACCCCATGGCGAAGCCCGCGCGTCAGCGTGAAACCAATCACCTTCGCGCGATTTATCGCTGGCATCCCACTTTTGCTTCATCGAACTTCCACACCTACCTCGGTGCAGAGCAACGCGACTATGACAATGCCATGGTTGAGGGTGGCGATGTGCTGGTGATCGGTAACGGTGCCGTGCTCGTGGGCATGTCTGAGCGTACAACACCTCAAGGGGTTGAAGCGTTAGCACGCAGCCTGTTCAAACATGGCCAAGCAAAAGAAGTGATCGCGATTAACCTGCCGAAGCACCGCTCTTGCATGCACTTGGACACGGTCATGACACACATGGATCTTGACACCTTCTCGGTTTACCCAGAAGTGATGCGCAAAGATCTGCAATGCTGGCGCTTGGCGGATGCAGGAAAAGGCGATGTGAAAGTGACGGAAGTGGATTACTTCCTACATGCGATCGAAAAGGCGCTCAACATCCCTCAGCTCAATATCATCACAACGGGCGGCGACAGCTTCGAGGCAGAGCGCGAACAGTGGAATGACGCCAACAACGTCCTCACCGTTCGTCCCGGTGTTGTCATTGGCTATGAAGGCAATGTTTACACCAACGAGAAATATGACAAAGCAGGCATCAAAGTGTTGCCGATCCCTGGCGATCAATTAGGGCGAGGTCGCGGCGGCGCACGTTGCATGAGCTGCCCAATTGAGCGCGAAGGCTTATAAACACGGACCTGATCCCATCGCCACTTGCGCAGAGAAAAAAGCCACCGACAGGTGGCTTTTTTGTTACACGCCGATCCCCCAATGACGAATAGCGACGCGCGATTTATAAATATTTATTCAAAAATGTTGCATTTATGTGCTCAACA
>JBELME010000045.1:0-20152 GCA_042096095.1 Enterovibrio sp. | reverse complement strand
GCATTTGGGGGTGCGAACAAACAGCTCGTAGCCCACTTGCTCTTCTAAGCTTTTGATGTGTTTGCTGATGTTGGTTTGTGTCATGGCGGCAATGTCAGCGGCATCATTGAAACTTCGTGATTCCGCGACAGCCTTAAATGCCCTAAACAGCTTCGGATCCAAATGCATCATGGTAATAACGCCTTTTCTTGAATGTAAGAAAGTTGCCTAGCTAATCTTTTGGATTGTCAATGGGTTCAATGAATTCACTTCTAAGGCAAAGCTATTATTCAGCATGTCGTCAAGTTCCTGATTTTCATCGCGAATGGTTTGAGTGATGTCCACTTTACGATCACCGATATCGCTCAGAATTCGAATGCCATTAATAAAGCCATTTTTTAGATTCCCATATTCTATTTGAACCGAATTGAATGCCTTTACGGTAAATGTTTTGGTTTCTGAAACTTGCGGTCCTTTTTCACTGTCACTGCCAAGAAGTAACGTGACAATAATGCACCACTCTGTGTTGTTTATAATGGTTTTTTTGAACATTTTCCCCCCTATCAATACGCCTTTAAAAAATCTTATTTGTTGGTCTTAAAATCCCTGTCCACTATTTATACAAATGTCACAATAATGACATAAGTGTTCCTTTTACTCATTGCAGGTCTAGAGATATGGGATTGTTTGGAAGCAAAAAAAATGGCGTGAGCAAGCAAATTCTGGATAAAGCATCCGACGCAATTGTTTATACCGACAAAAAGAATCGAATTCACTACATGAACGCTTCTGCTGAGCGCTTTTTTGGTGTTTCAGCAAAAGACAAAATAGGGCAAGACATTACGACTTTGTAGCTTGGTTCTCTCCAGGAAGGCACCACGCGGGTAGAGCTTCAAAATCATGCGAACAAAAACGTTTGGTGTGACCTAACCCTCGACAAAGTTGATGTTGCTGGCGGGGTTGGCTGGTCTGCCTTCATTCGCGACGTAACCGCAGAAGTGCTTGCGCGTGAGCGCTCTGAACAAATGGTATCGCAATCGGTGAATGCCGTTGTGTCCATTGATGATAAAAAACTGCGTCACATACATGAACGATGCTGCGGTTGAGCTTTGGGGCTACAACAAGGAAGAAGTCATTGGGCAGAATGTCAAAATGCTTGTTCCTAAAGACATTCGCTCTGTCCACGACAGCTACGTAAACGCTAACCGTGACTCTCGCGTTGATGTGATTGTTGGTACCAGCCGAGATGTAGAGCTTGAGCGAAAAGACGGCAAAAAGCTGTGGGCGAACTTGTCACTTTCTCGTATTGAAGTCGGTGATGAGGTGGGTTACACCGCCTTTGCGAGAGACATTACCCAAGAGCGTTTGGCGCGTGAAGAAAACGAACAAGTGCTGCGTCAAGCAATCGATGCTGTGGTCAGTATTGATGCAGACAACAACGTCACCTTCTTTAACCCTGCAGCCGAAGAGCTTTGGGGCTTTAGTAGTGATGAAGTGGTTGGCAACAATGTAAGAATGTTGGTGCCAGATGAATTCTAAGCTAACCACGATAATTTTGTAAATGCTAATCGCCGCACGGGCAATAACAAGATCGTGGGTTCTGCCCGTGAGTTGGAAATGCAGCGCAAAGACAAATCCCGTATTTGGGTGAATTTCTCGCTGTCGAAAGTCGATATTGGTGGCAACATTGGTTACACGGCGTTTGTGCCTGATATTACTGAGCAACGCATGGCGCAAGAAGCGATCAACCAAACCTTGTCACAGGCATTGGATGCGGTTGTCACCATCGATGAAAACAACATCGTGACCTTCTTTAACCCTGCCGCTCAAGAGCTTTGGGGGTATGAACCTTCTGAAGTGGTGGGTCAAAACATCAAAATGCTTGTGCCGCCAGAAATTCAATCCAATCACGATAGTTACGTCAACGCTAACCGAACGACAGGGCAAGATAAGATTGTCGGCTCGAGCCGCGAAGTGCCGGTGCATCGCAAAGATGGCAAGCTTGCCTACGGCTTGTTATCCCTCTCTAAAGTCGAAGTGGACGGTAAAACCATGTACACCGCCTTTGTGAAAGACGTGACAGCACAAGTGCAGCAGCGTGAAGGCATGAGTGAAATCATGGATGGCGTAGCCAACTCGAGTTCTGAGATTTCCAACATTGCAAAAGTGATCGACGGTATTTCTGAGCAAACCAACTTACTGGCATTGAATGCGGCGATAGAAGCAGCGCGCGCAGGTGAGCATGGTCGAGGGTTTGCGGTGGTGGCAGATGAAGTGCGTCAATTGGCATCTCGTTCATCAGAGTCAACCAACGAAATTAACCGCCTTTCTGATGATACACAGAAGCTGCTGGACGAGTTGGCCGAAGTACTCAAAGTATCAACAGGTCAGTAATTTTAGACATGGGGACGCTCTGTCCCCATTCTTATATTCCCGCGCAATACGTAGTATCCCGCCCTTACACATACCGTACTGTTATCAATGACTTTACATTCATATCTGCATCAATAAAGAGACATGTTTTTGTGTATCTTCTTCTAGACTAATGTTGAACATAATTTTAATTCTGGAAGCGACTCGGTCATAGATACCGAGGTAGAGGGACAACGTCATGGATCAACATGAATCAGAGATCGTTCAAGAACCCGAAAAGCGGAGTTATGAATGGCGTGCATTTTTCTTTATTGCCGTCTTCTTGTTCCCTATTTTGAGCGTGATGCTAATCGGTGGTTATGGCTTTGTCATTTGGATGAGTCAGGTGTTTTTTTTCGGCCCCCCAGGGCACGGCTAACAGGCGCAACACCTACTGAGAGATGATGAAGAGCAGATAACCATGAAAGAATTCTTACAGAAACTGTGGGCAACGCTGAAGCGTCCCGCAACCAAAATCAGCCTTGGTACCCTGACCCTTGGTGGGTTCATCGCAGGGGTGATTTTCTGGGGTGGCTTTAACACAGCGTTAGAGGTCACCAATACCGAGAAGTTTTGTATCAGCTGTCACTCCATGCGTGACAATGTGTACCCTGAACTTCAGCACACCGTGCACTGGTCGAACACCTCAGGTGTGCGAGCGACCTGTCCAGATTGTCATGTTCCTCATAATTGGACAGACAAAATTGCGCGGAAAATGCAGGCGAGTAAAGAAGTGTACGCGCAGATTTTTGGCGTGATCGACACGCGTGAAAAATTCCTCGATAAACGCCTAGAACTCGCACAGCATGAGTGGGCACGATTCACCGCGAATGGCTCTGCCGAATGTAAGGCGTGCCATAAGTACGAAAGTATGCAGATTGAAAACATGCGTCCTGCTGCGCGTTTGCAAATGGCGCAAGCGGCAGAGCGTGACCAAAGTTGTATCGACTGCCATAAAGGCATTGCACACGAGCTTCCAGCAGAAATGGATTCAACGGGCGGCATGCTAGGCAAGCTCATCTCCATGTCGCACAGCACCAGTTATAAGAAAGACAAGCCAATTTACAGCGTGAACTTCCTAGAGCTCTACGTTGACCAAGAACTCAAAAACGACGGTGGTGTTCTTGAGCCGGCTTCGATGGTGACTGTGCTTGAAGATACCGACGCGGCGGTGAGGGTGTCACTAACAGGGTGGCGTAAATTGAAAGGCTTTGGCCGTGTGATTTACGAAGACTTTGGCCTTAACATCCCATCTGCCGCGTTGTCGAAGGCCGTAGCACAAAGCAATACCGATATCAGAACCTTTGAAACCAAAGAAGACGAACTGACAGGCCTGACATGGCAGCGTGTGGAAGTCGATCTTTGGGCCAAGAAAGCTGACTTCCTCGACAACATCGATCCTGTATGGACTGAAGCAAAACAAGCGTATCAAACCAACTGTAGCTTGTGTCACACCCAGCCAGACGAAGCACACTTTGATGCCAACACTTGGCCAGGTATGTTTGACGGCATGATGGGCTTCGTGAACTTCGACCAAGCCACACAATCGGTGGTACTCAAGTACCTACAGAAACACTCCAGCACGTTTGTTGAGCACTAAGAGGGATAGCCGAATGAAGATGAATCGACGCAAGTTCCTCAAAGGCATGCTGTCTGTCAGTGCGACGGCAGTGATTGGCCCGAGTTTGCTTGTTTCTACTGATGCTAACGCCAGCTCAGAATTGCTCGATGGCGTATGGCGTACAACGGGCTCGCACTGGGGCGCATTCCGTGCTCGCGTTGTGGGCGGCGAAGTGGCGGAAGTTGTGCCCTTTAGTCATGACAAAAACCCAAGTCAAATGATCGACGGTATCAAAGGGCTGATTTATAACCCTTCCCGTGTGCGCTATCCCATGGTGCGTTTGGATTGGCTAAAACGCAGTGAAGGGTGGAATACCACACGCGGCGATAATCGTTTTGTTCGTGTTACGTGGGACCAAGCCCTTGATCTTTTCTATGCAGAGCTTGAACGTGTGCAGAAAACCTATGGGCCGTCAGGTTTGCTGGCGGGCCAAACAGGCTGGCGTCAAACGGGTCAGTTCCAAAGCTGTACTACCCACATGCAGCGTGCCTTGGCTATGCATGGTTTTTTCGTGAAGAAAATAGGGGATTACTCCACCGGTGCAGGCCAAACCATCTTGCCGTACGTGCTGGGTTCTACAGAGGTCTACGCGCAGCAAACCTCGTGGCCTTTGGTGCTTGAAAACGCCAAACAAATCATCATTTGGGCAAACGATCCAGTGAAAAATGCGCAGGTTGGGTGGCAATGTCCAACCCACGATGTGTACGACTATTTTGCCCAACTGAAAGACAAGGTCGCGAAAGGGGAAACGCGTGTTATCTGTGTTGACCCAGTGGCGAGCAAAACCCAGAAATACTTGGGGTGCGAACACCAATACATCAACCCGCAGACCGATGTGCCTTTCATGTTGGCGATTGCGCATACGCTTTACACCGAAAAGCTGTATGACAAAAACTTCCTTGATGTGTACTGCTTAGGCTTTGAGGATTTCATTGGTTATGTCATGGGACAAACCAAAGATAAGGTCGAGAAAACGCCAGAGTGGGCAGCGGGAATCTGTGGTATCTCAGCCGATGGTATTCGTGATTTTGCCCGTATGCTTGCCAGCGATCGCACTCAAATCATGTTTGGGTGGTGTGTACAACGTCAGCAACACGGTGAACAGCCGTATTGGATGGGCGCGGTGATTGCGAGCATGCTGGGTGGCATTGGCTTACCGGGAGGCGGTGTGTCTTACGCGCACCACTACAGCGGTATTGGTGAGCCAGCAACCGGCGCAGCGGGGCCTGGTGGCTTCCCGCGTAACCTTGATCCGGGCATGACGCCAGTGCACAACAACAGCGATTTCAAAGGCTACTCCAGCACCATTCCCGTGGCGCGTTGGATTGAATCCATCGAAGAGCCGGGTAAAGAGATCAATTACAACGGCAACAAGGTGAAGTTGCCGCCGATCAAGATGGTGGTAGTAAGCGGGAACAACCCATGGCACCACCACCAAGACCATAATCGGATGAAGAAGGCTTACTACAATATCGAAACGGCGGTCACCATCGATTTTGCTTGGACAGCAACGTGCCGCTTCTCCGACATTGTATTGCCCGCCTGTACCCAGTTTGAGCGCGACGATATCGACTTGTATGGCGCGTATTCCGCCACTGGCGTGCTCGCCATGCACAAGCTGGTGGATCCGCTCTATCAATCCCGTACGGACTTCGACATCTTCAAAGGGCTGACGCAGCGTTTTGGTGTTGGCAAAGACAAAGAGTTCGCTCAGGACATGAATGACATGCAGTGGGTGGAAAAACTCTACAACGAGTGTGCAGAAGCCAACAAAGGCAAGTTCACCATGCCTGACTTCGCGACCTTCTGGAAAGACGGTTACGTGAGCTTTGGTGAAGGCAGCACCTTCGTTCGTCATGCCGCTTTCCGTGAAGACCCTGAATTGAACCCGCTTGGTACGCCTTCAGGCTTTATTGAAATCACCAGCCGTAAAATTGGTAGCTATGGCTATGAGTATTGCCAAGAGCACCCAATGTGGTTTGAAAAAGCCGAGCGTTCGCACGGTGGGCCGGGGTCAGACAAATTCCCGTTCTGGCTGCAATCGTGTCACCCAGACAAGCGTTTGCACTCCCAGATGTGTGAATCGCCCGCCATGCGTGAAACCTACGCAGTGCAGGGGCGTGAACCTGCTTACATCAACCCTGCGGATGCAAAAGCCAAAGGGATCAAAGATGGCGACTTGATCCGCGTGTACAACGATCGTGGACAGTTGATCGCAGGGGCTGTGGTATCAGACAGTTATCCACCGGGCGTGATCCGAATTCAAGAAGGCGCGTGGTATGGCCCGACAGGATCGGAAATCGGCGCCATCGATACCTATGGCGACCCTAACACGGTGACGCTGGATGTTGGTACGTCTGAACTGGCGCAAGCATGTAGCGCGTACACCTGTCTCGTCGAATACGAGAAGTTCAAAGGTGAAGCGCCTGCAGTGAATGCCTTTAGTGGCCCGATAGAAGTGAAAATCTAGCGTTAGGCTGCAGCATTGATAGAAAACCCAAAAAACGGACGCCTCTCTCGCGTCCGTTTTTTATGTTTGCTCGTCAGAGGATCATCGAAAATACTCTACTTATACGACGTGAATGCTATTTGATTTGAGGAATAGGGGGCATAGCATGTGCGGGCGATTCAATGTCACTGATGATCCGTATGTTCACGATCTGTTGCGGGGGCTTGGGATCGATATGGGTCCGTTGCCATTGCGCGTGTATGACGACATTGCCCCCACTCAGACGGTAAGTATCATCGTCGACTCTGGTGGCGTACACCGCCTTTGTAATGCCACGTGGTGGCTGCTCATGGCGCAGACAGACCACGGCTTCAAACCCCTATCAAAATACGCGAGCTTTAATACCCGCAGTGATAAACTCAACACACCGCGAAGTGCAGGGTTTGTGGCGTATCGTGAGACCCGCTGTATCATTCCCGCATCAGGCTTTGTTGAAACCAACCCTTCCGCCTCACACTCGGGCAAGGCAGACAAAAAAGGGGCGGCGTATTCATTTGTTCCTGAGGAAAGTGCCATTGCGTTTGGCGGGTTGTATCGAGAGTGGGTGCATCCAGTGACGGGGGAGCGTGCGCTGTCATGTTCGATCATCACGTTACCACCGCACAACGCCACCGCCCGATTTCATCCGACATCCATGCCGTTGATACTTCCCAATGATCCGGCCACCCAGAGCCTTTGGCTGGATGCCACGCTGAACGATACGGCGGTATTCGCGCCCTTGCTCACGCCAAGGTTGCCCATGGACTTTAGGGTGACACCCATCGAAAAAGCCTCGGTGCGCACACCCGTGGGGATGCCGACGCTGTTAAAGAGAGACGACGCCGCATAGCCCAGCGTGTTTTTCTTAATGCCGTTAGCGGCTGAATAACGCGAACAGCAGCGAAATAAGTCGTTACGCTGGCATCTCTTCTTTCATGGTATCAGCCACGAAATGCAGCAACGCAACCCAAGCCGCATGTACCTCTGGCGTAAATGCATCGCCCAGTCCGATTTTTAACGTGTTCAGTAACGCGTTACACACGGGCGTGAAATGGGATTTTTTCGCACCATACGCCACATGCCGTTTTGCCAATTTTTGCAAAACAGGCACGAGCTTGTCAGGTGTATCCAAACTGTTCACCGCTGCATGCAGCATCGCCATTAACTTTCGACCCTGTTGTTTCATGTCACCCTTGAACAAGCGTTTTAAGCTCGGATCGTAGGAAAACAAGGTGTCATAGAAAATGTCCGCCGCTTTCAACGCGATGGGTTCGACTTGGCTAAAACTGTGTGTGATGAGTGCAACTTGCTTTGATGTCAGAGACATAGCGTCAATTCCTCTAGAGCATGTTGTTGGCGCCATCCGTTGAGCGCCTTGTCTCAAGATTAGGAAAGACCCTGTCAAATTCCACTTTTTATTGTGTCTAAAACGTTCTCAATCATGAGGTCAGAGAACGGCGCGTCGCCAAGGGATTTTCAACCCAAGAAAATGCCTTGTCAGCACGCATTTTCACTGGAATTTGACGAAGGCGAAACTCTTGATGCTATTGTCGTGAATCCAGTTGGCGAAGTGCAGACACCTGCTATAACGTAAGGAAAAACAGACCGCGATACAGCGGCGATGACAAAGGATTGTTATGTTGACGCTAGACGATATTTGCTTGCGACCGGCGCGGAGAAATGAAAAAGATTTCCTGTGGCGCTACATCTATATCCATAACGAATGGAAAGCGCACGACGCGCCCTATATTCCGCTTGAATACCAATCGCGATTCCAATTTGGACGCCGTCTTTTTAAGCGATTGAAAGAAGGGGAATCCGCCATCGTGGTCGATTACCATGGCGAAGCCATTGGTTACCTTTCTTGCTACTGGGAAGACCAATCAACCCGTTGGCTTGAAGTGGGGATCACCTTGTTTACCTCTCGCCACTGGGGGAAACAGTTAGGGCGCAAAGCGCTCACCTTGTGGATTTCCCACCTGTTTGAACACCATGACGTTGCCAGAATTGGTTTAACGACGTGGTCGGGCAATCCTCGCATGATGAAATGTGCGAAGGCGATGGGGATGACGGAAGAAGGTCGGATGCGCAAAGTGCGTTTCTATCAAGGCGAATACTATGATTCGTTACGATATGGCGTACTGCGAGAGGAGTGGGACGCGCTCCGCGCCGAACAGCTGCCGTTTAAAAAAGTGGGTTGATGAGCTTTTACACTGTAAAGCTCGGTCTCTTTGATTGATATGGTCGCCATGTCTAAACCGGTTCGTTTTTGAACCCCTTCGTTTTTAAACCTAATACGGTTATTTGGCTCTGCCGCACATTACAGCTAACATCAACGCGACGGAAAAGGATAATTTTCAATGGCAACTTGTCAGTGTGCAGACACGACGATTCATTATCAACGCGAGGGAAATGGCCCGACGCTTCTGCTGCTTCATGGATTAGGATCCAGCCATCACGATTGGAAGGCGCAGATCGATGCGTTCAAAACGCATTTCGACGTTATCGCCCCTGATTTCCCGTTACACGGAGAATCCAGCGGCGACATTCGTACCTTTAGTTTGCCGTATTGCGCAAGGATCATTCATGCCTTGCTTGATGAACTTGAGATAGAGAAAGCGATCGTCATTGGTATTTCTATGGGTGGCATGGTGGGGCTTGAGCTTGCTATTCATCACCCGCAAAAAGTGGCGCGCTTAGCCTTGGTGAATGCCCTTGCTGAATGCAAACCCCGCCGATGGAATGAATGGTGGATGTTGTTATCTCGCCGATTTTTATTGGCCTACGTCTCTGTCGAAAACATTGCCAAGTTAATGGGCAAGCAACTGTTGCCGGGCAAAGGCTTGGAAATGGCCCGAAAAGGGGCGGTTGCTCGCTGGTCGCGTAACGACAGAGAAAGCTATATCGCGGCATTTAATGCCGTGGTTGATTGGAGTGTCACGGGGAGGTTGTCGGCGGTTAAGTGCCCGGTTTTTGTTCTCTCGGCTGAGCACGATTACACCCCCGTCGGTGCGAAAAAAGTCCTCGCCTATATTTACCCTGATGGCGAAATGGACTACCTAAAAGGGGCACATCACCTCGCGCCGCTCGAAGCCCCCGAACAATTCAATCAGCGCCTTTCCCTGTGGTTACTTAATGCGGAGCACGTTTCCTCTGTTTAAGGTTTGTTGTCTTTCGAACCATTGCTAGAATTCACAGCAACTCCCTCGTTGGCGCTGTAACTGGGCGCATGGGAAGACATAACAATAACGAAACCAAGAGAAAGTGAGTCACCATGAAACTGGAAGCAGTAGATTTTAACGCGGAAGACGCGGCAGAACGATTTGTCGAATCACTTCGAAATACCGGCTTTGGCGTTTTGAAAAACCACCCGATCAGCCAAGACTTGGTGTCATCTGTCTATGCAAACTGGCAAGGCTTCTTCGATAGCGAAGACAAAGGCGATTTTGCGTTCAAGCCAGAAACCCAAGATGGTTTCTTTTCCGCCAAAGTCTCTGAGGTTGCGAAAGGCCATAAGAAGAAAGACATCAAAGAGTTCTTTCACTATTACCCTTGGGGACAATGCCCTGAGGCGTTAAAAGCCGAATTGGATAACTACTACGCGCAAGCCAATAAGCTCGCGTTGCAACTGCTCGGTTGGGTTGAACAACATTCGCCTGAAGACGTTGCAGCAAACTATTCACAGTCATTATCGAGCATGGTTGATGGCAGCGATAAAACCCTGCTTCGCGTGCTTCATTACCCCCCAATGAGCGGTGAAGAAGACGTGGATGCCATTCGCGCTGCGGCGCATGAAGACATCAACCTACTGACCATTTTGCCATCGGCAAACGAGCCCGGGCTGCAAGTGTTATCAAAAGATGGCGGTTGGCTTGAGGTACCTTGTGACTTTGGACATTTGATCATCAATATCGGTGACATGCTCCAAGAAGCATCCGGTGGTTACTTCCCTTCAACGACCCACCGCGTCGTGAACCCTGAAGGGGCGGACATGTCAAAATCCCGTATTTCTCTGCCCTTGTTTTTACACCCAAAACCTGAGGTCGTGTTGTCCGAGCGTTATACCGCAGACAGCTATCTGATGGAGCGTTTACGCGAACTCGGTTTGATCTAAATTCCGCCTCTTTTTTCTTTAAGCCAGTATTGTCAAACGGTGATGCTGGCTTTTTTCATTGTCGAGTTCCTTATACAAAATCTTTGTTCTGTTTCGACCTCTCAAATGGTGGAATTTATCGCCCAATCGCCCCTGTCATCCGCAAGAACTCTACTAATATTTATGTATTCGGAACAGGAGTCTAGAAAATGCGAACATCCACACTGACCGCTTTATGGCGCGCATTGAGCAACATGATAGGTACTCGTGATGAGGCCAGCGAAGATGCGAATGCGAAGATGGCAGCATTGGACAAATCTCTCGCAGTTATTGAGTTTGATCCCACAGGTAAAATACTCACTGCAAACGACAACTTCTTAGGGGTAATGGGGTACAACCTGTCTGATATCCAAGGGAAAAGTCACGCTATATTTGTGGAGCCTGGGTATGCCAGTACCCAAGAATACAAAACATTCTGGGCACAACTTGGGCGTGGCAAGTCGCAAACGGCGGAGTTTAAGCGTGTGGGGAATGGCGGAAAGCTTGTGTGGATCCAAGCATCTTACAACCCTGTTTATAATGCTGAAGGCAATGTGGTGAAGGTGGTGAAATTCGCCTCAGACATCACGAAGCATAAGATACGCGCACTGAATGTACAGGGACAACTTGATGCCATAAACCGCAGTCAAGCCGTCATTGAGTTCGACACCTCCGGTCATATCCTTTTTGCGAATGACAATTTCCTGTCCGTCATGGGGTACTCACTTAACGAAATAGAAGGGAAGCACCATTCAATTTTCGTCGATTCACTCTTTGCCAAAAGTCGCGAATATAAGGTGTTTTGGCAGAACCTTGCGAAAGGGAAACACCAGAGCGCGCAATACAAACGCATAGGCAAAGGCGGCAAAGAAGTCTGGATCCAAGCCACCTACAATCCGATTTTTGATGACTCAGGTAAGCCTTTTAAAGTCGTCAAATTCGCGTCTGATATATCTGAACAAAAAATGCTGACGGCCAATTTTGAAGGTCAAATTGATGCGATCCATAAATCGCAGGCGGTGATTGAATTTGACCTTGAAGGCAAGATCTTAACGGCGAACGAACACTTCCTCGATACGATGGGGTATGAACTGGAAGACATTGAGGGCAAGCATCACAGCATATTCGTATCAGACAACCATTGCTCAAGTCCGGAATATAAACGTTTTTGGCGACACCTCGCGGAAGGGAAATATCAATCTGGCGAGTTTTTGCGTGTAGGGAAAGCAGGCCGTGATGTGTGGATTCAAGCCTCTTACAACCCAATATTTAATGCGTCGGGTAATCCGTTCAAAGTGGTGAAGTTTGCCACGGATATAACGGAAGAAAAAAAACGCAATGCAAACTTTGAAGGACAAATTGACGCCATTGGTAAGTCTCAGGCCGTGATTGAATTCAATATGGATGGCACGATCAGAACCGCTAATGACAATTTCCTGAATGCGATGGGATACACGAGCAGAGAAGTGCAAGGGAGACACCATTCTATGTTTGTCGATCCTGAATACAGTGGCAGCGCGGAATACAAAGCGTTTTGGGAGAAACTTAATCGCGGTGAATTTGAAAGTGCGGAGTTTAAGCGTTTCGGGAAAGGGGGGCGCGAAGTGTGGATACAAGCCTCGTATAACCCGATCGCTGATATCAACGGCAACCCGTTTAAAGTCGTCAAATATGCCACGGACATTACCGCCAAAAAACGCGCGGTTGCCCTGATCAGTGAGTGTTTATTAAAACTCTCGAAGGGGGATTTGAGGCATTCGATCGAAGAGACCCTTGATGAAGAGTTCGAGCCTGTCCGGAATGCGCTCAATTCAACCATGCACCGTTTAAACGAGTTGGTGAGTGATATTACCCGTCTGTCTGTTTCGGTAAGTGCGGCATCAAGAGAGATTAAAACGGGCACAACAGATTTGAGTGATCGCACCGAATCGCAAGCGACCAGTCTTGAGGAAACCTCTGCCAGCATGCAGGAAATGACATCGACCGTCAGGCTCAATGCCGATACCGCAGTGACAGCGAATACCTTGTCTGCAGACGCAACTACCAAAGCGGAGCGCGGTGGGAAAGTGGTGTTAGAAGCGGTGGATGCGATGGCGGAAATCGAAAATTCGAGCAAACAGATCTCTGACATCATCGGCGTGATTAACGAAATTGCCTTCCAGACGAATTTGTTAGCACTGAATGCGGCGGTAGAAGCTGCGCGTGCTGGCGAGCAAGGCCGCGGGTTTGCTGTGGTTGCAGGGGAGGTGAGAACCCTCGCTCAACGCAGTGCTAAGGCGTCGGTAGAAATAAAAGAACTGATCAATGCGAGTGTCAGCAAAATTAAAGACGGCACACATTTGGTGCGCGAGTCTGGCGATAATTTAGTGAACATTGTTGAAGCCATCAAAGAAGTCTCTGGAATGCTCTCTAACATGAGCACCGCGACACGTGAGCAATCACTTGGTATTGAAGAGATAAACCGCGCGGTGACTGAAATGGACAACATGACGCAGCAAAATGCAGGTCTGGTTGAAGAAACCTCCGCCGCGAGCGAGAATTTGCTGATTGAAGCAGAAAATCTACTGGATCTGGTGAAGTACTTCAAAACCTCTGCGGCTTAGCTCTGCGGCACATTTCAGTGACATAGTTCATTGGCTTAGTTCAGCCGCGGAGTGCAGTCCGTCAACGACAAACAGAGAAACAAAAAATCCGGGATACTCTCCCGGATTTTTTGTTGTCTGCCTATCTACTGTCGCCTACCATTTCTAGCTTCTAGCTTCTAGCTTCTAGCTTCTAGCTTCTAGCTTCTAGCTTCTAGCTTCTAGCTTCTAGCTTCTAGCTTCGCTCTTCCCATTCAAACTCATCGTCGTCGTCATCACGGGTTGAGCTTTGCGCCATGTTGTCATCCTCAAAGAAGCCATTCTCTTCGATGTCGGTGTCTGAGTAGCGGCTTTCCCTGAGTAGGTGGTCGTCCTCTAACAGTTCGAAGAAGGCCATCATTTCCGTCATATCTTGAGACAAGATCCACATGTTCTCGCTGGCTGTGGTGGCTTGCTGCACTAAGGTGGCATTTTGCTGGGTCATGTTGTCCATGCGTGTAATGGCCAAATTTACCTGCTCAATGCCGATGCTTTGCTCCTGAGCGGCATCACTGATGTCTTCCATCTTGCTGCCGACTTCTTCCACCATGGAGACGATTTCCGACAGGGTTTTGCCTGATTCGCTGACCAAGTCTGAGCCGATACAGACCTTTTTGTTGCTGGCCTGGATCAGTTCTTTGATTTCTTTTGCTGCACTTGCCGAACGCTGGGCAAGGTTTCGTACCTCTCCGGTTACCACGGCAAACCCGCGGCCTTGTTCACCGGCTCTGGCAGCTTCGACGGCCGCGTTCAATGCCAGCAAATTCGTCTGGAAGGCAATTTCGTCAATCACGCCGATGATCTCGCCAATTTCATCACTGGCTGCACTGATTTCTTCCATCGCGCTGATGGTACGTGAAATCGCATGGCCGCCTTCGCGGGCTTTTTCCCGTGCTTTCATGCTTACCATTTTCGTTGCGAGGGCGTTCTCAGCACTTTGCTTCACCGTGCCCGTCATCTCTTCCATGCTGGTGGCGGTGGCTTGTAATGACGTTGCTTGCTCTTCGGTACGGGCGCTGAGGTCTTGATTGCCTGTCACGAATTCCCGTGATGACACCGAGATGGTGCCAGCGGTTTCACGGATTTTGCTGATCACTTCCGTCAGCTTATCAATGGTCAGGTTGGTGTCTTTTTTCAGTGCGGCAAAGCTGCCACCGTACTTTTTCTCCATGCGTTCAGTGAGATCACCTTGTGCCACTGCGGCGAGTATTGTCTGCATGTCTTCCAATGATGCTTCAACGTTGCGAGTGAGTGCATTTAGCCCTTCCGCCAAGTTGTAGAAGAAGCCTTGCTTGCCTTCCATGGTCAGCTTCTGGTTAAAATCCCCGCGTGATGCTGCCACGATAACGGCGTCAATTTCCCGTTCGATAGCGATTTCGGCGGTGCGATCTTTCCACTCAATCACTGTGCCGATACGGTGCTTGTCTGTATCGAAAATCGGTACAGCGTTTACGGCCATTACTTTATCGCCCACCGTGAACTCGCTGCGGTGCGACGCATTGAGGTGAGAGATAATAAATTGCTGATGTGCTGGGTTTTTGTGGAATATGTCGATGGATTGGCCGAGTACATTTTTTAAGTCAAAGTTATGGATTTCTTGTGAAAAGTCGCGTTCGTTGTCGCGAAGCATTTGGTAGGATGCTTCATTCAAATAGATGATGATGTTGTCGACATTGGCCAGCATGATGTTGTTGGATGCACTGTCCAATGCCTGACGGACTTGCGCATTTTCTTCCGCCACATTTCTCGCTTCTTCTTCGAAAGCAAGTTTGGCGGCTTCGGCGCGTTCAATGTTGTCCAGTGAGGCATTGGTCGCTTCTTTAATGGCCAGTAAGTCGCCTTTGTAATCCCCTTGTACTCTGACGCTCAAATTCCCTTCAGAAAGGCGTTTCATCACGTTGTTTATTTCACTCAATGCGCGCTGCGTTGCTTCCATCAAGGTGTTAAACGCGTCTGCCGATTGGCTTATCTCGTCATTCCCTCGTACCCTTAAACGCACAGAGTAATCGCCTGATTCTGCGATGTTTTCAAGTCGACGTGTGGTGCCCAGTAACGGTCGTGCCACTGATCGCGTGATTACAAAGGCAATCCGGCACCAATCAACAAACCAAAGACACCCGAAATGCGAAGCACTGTGATGACGGAGGCATTCCAATCTTTTAGCTGACTTACATTTTGCTCAAGCGCCAGTGTTTGGATATCTACCATTTTCTGCACCAGTGCAAGAGCACTCTCGGCAGTTGGCGCGGCTTTGCTGCCGACTAAATATAGAGACATGTTCCAGCGTTCAGAATCGCGAATATCAAACATGCGATCCACCAATGGGGAAAGGTGATTGCGTTTGCTGGCGTATTCATTGAACAGCACTTTTTGTTCGGCGGTGAGCAGGTGTTGGCTCTCTTAAATGGCATAGAAGTTCGAACTGTTGGTGGTCCAGTGTTGTAAATAGGCGGCTTTGAACAGCGGGTCGCCGCTTAACAGATAAGAACGAACGGCAGACAGGGCGAGTGAGAAGGACGCGCTGGTTTCGGCAAAATGTCCGAGCATTTTCTTACGCTCAGGGGTGGCCGGCAGGGTTTGCTCTATGGCTGAGAGTTGTCTGACGGTATCGACCAAGCTTACGATGTCGGGTAAGGCTTCGTTCTCGAAAATTTTCATGGCGGGTTGCTCATCCATGGTATGAGCAATATTCTCTGCGTCGTCTTGTTCCAAGCGAAGTTGCTGGAGTTTTTTGGAAAGCTCAACCAACACGTCTTGGTAGTCTTTTTCCGCTTTGGAAAGCTCGTTGGCTTTTAAAATCGCGAGTTGAGCATCAATGTTTTTCCATACGTCTTGCCTGACAGCAATCAAACTGACATCGCCCAATACAAGGTAGCCGCGCAGCACGGCAAGCGATTTGTTGATTTCCCCCATTAAGGCACTGCCAGCAAGGCTGGTGGGGAAGGTGTCATTCACTAGGTTATCTTCAACACGCTGCAACTCGGCCAATCGACTGTTCGAAAAGATGATGGCAGATCCCATGATGGCGAGGACCAAGCCAAACCCCAGCACCAAGCGCTTACCAATCGTGAAATGTAAAATAGGCAATCTCATCACTGTTTCTCACCTTTTCCGTAAAAGAGTTATTGCTGCTTTGAACCGACGTCGAGCAACACAAAAAATTTACGATGAACAAGATCGACAAGGGCATACACGTCTGAGGGCGTTTTTGTTTTGTCGTCCTCTTTAAACGCGTAAAAATCTCCAAACGATGTATCACTTTCGATGCGTGACATGGTCATCACCAGTGAGTCTAAACACGCGCCCGCTTGCAAATAGACTTCAGCGGGAATGGCGTTGCGTTGCTCTCGTTCAATGCGTTTGATTAGAGGGAGGTTGTTGGCTTGCAGAAAACGGTCGATGTTGTCGCTGAGGGCAAGCAATGCCACGAAAACCTGCTCGGGTGTGTAGTTGGACACCCGAATAGGCTTAGTGGGTAAAGCATTGACTTTTTGAGGGTGGTGGCGCTCCGCATAGTGCATCACCAGCATGTCGATATTCTTCGTTAATTCATAGACTTGAGAGGGCGTGAGTTCGCCATAAAAATCAGAGTAGCCGTACGTCGATTTGTGTGTCAGCGGCGGTGGACGACGAGAAAGTGAGGATAAAACTGATGAATAGACCAACCAGTGAACCAACCAACAAACGCGCGGCTTTTTGTAGGGCTGGAAGAGAGGAATTGGCTATGTTTGACGGTACTGGCGTCATCAGTCGTATCGTCCTATCGGTTAGTGGTTTGGAATGCTTAACTATAAGAATAATGACTCATAAATAAGTTTAGTCAGGATTGACGTAAATGCCTGTTTAGCTGGGGAGTGTGCGGGTAAATGGCACACTGTTCGCTTTCTTTGAAACGAGAATGGGAGGTGTGTGTCTCGTGATGAGACAAAGCGGATGTGTCAGACCTTACGAATTGGGTGCTGAATACATCCGATGTTGGGCATGTTACTTATCATAAGATGACGGCTGAGATTCACCTTGTGCCGAAATTTGTTGTAGCCACCGACCTAGCTTCACGATGTCTGGTTGACGTGCACGATGCTTCTTGTAAACAAAGTAGAGACTGTCGCCCGTGGGCATCTCGTGCATAGGAATACGCACTAACTGTTCGCGGTCGATTTCATTCATGAAGTAATAGTTCAACAAGGTGATCCCTTGCTCATAGCGTGCCGCTTCTGTGGCGAGTAGCATGTGACTAAAGGCATGAATTTTGGCTGTGTTTGGCAGCGGGAAACCGCCCAGTTTGCACCATTGCCCCCAATCGTTTTCCATCAATGAAGTCACGGACAGCAGGGGATAATCCCACATGGCTTCTGGCAGGGGCTTGTCTTTGATTTGTTGCCAAATTTTGCGGCTGCAAACAGGGTAGAGGTATTCATGATAGAGCAGATCGTATTGGTAGTTTTTGCCCGGTTCAAAATCGATGATGAAGCAATCTGCAAGTTTGTCTGACAAGTTCGGGTGGTCAGCGAACATTTCAAGGGAAAGGTCGATTTCAGGGTGCTTTTGACGAAAATCGGCCAATTGGGGCATTAGCCATTTCACGGCCAACGAGCTAAATACCGCGAGACGTAACTGGCCGGATTCCCCTTCACGCACTTGATGACTGGCTCTGCCAATGGCTTGAAGGGGATCGCTCACATCATCGTAATAACGCTGGCCGACAGGCGTCAGTTCTAAGTTGCGACCTTGTCGTTCAAATAGAGATTCCCCCAAAAAGTCTTCGAGTAGCCGAATTTGGTGGCTCACGGCACTTTGTGTGACGTTCAGTGTTTCTGCTGCTTTTGAAAAACTATTCAGTCGAGCAACGACATCGAAATATTGCACGGCGCGAAGTGGGGGAAATTTCATTATCTAAAAAACTCATGAATAACGAATATTCATCATTATACGTCATGATAAACCCGCGCTACTATGCCAGTTCTGTGATCTGGATTTGATCTTTTGGCCCTTACTCTCGTGAGGTTGCACGTCATAACGTCTTTTGTTTTGACGGCTGCAACACCGTGAGAGAGGAAATACGACATGAACAGGAGCCTTTATCATGCGTAATATTTCAGTTGGGATGGCCATGACCTTGTTAGTGATTGGCAATCTTGCCGCGACGTTTTCTGACGCGCTGGTAAAAACCATGGAAGGGGGTGCTGATGGCGCTATCTTTCAATTTGCACTGTTTCGCCAGGTGTCTGCCGTTCTCATTTTGCTTCCTTTCTGTTTAACGGCGCCGAAGAAAAACCTGACGCTTGGGCTTAAATGGCATTTGTTGCGCGCTCACGTGTGGCTTGTCGGTGTGTTCTTTTCGGTGATTGCGTTAACGACCATGCCATTGGCAACGGCGAATGCGATTTTCTATGCCGCCCCATTGATCATGCTTCCGTTGGCGGCGATTTTCTTGCGTGAGAAACTGTCAACGGCATCCATTATTGCGGCGGTGGTGGGTTTTATCGGTGTGTTGCTTTTGGTGCGCCCGACAGATCTTAGCTGGGCAGCGATTTCAGCGATGATCGTGGCGGTGACGCTCGCGGTGAACAACCTGTTGATCCCGAAAATTCCGCGTGAGCAGACGGTACCGCAAACCTTATTGCTGCATAACCTCATTGGTATTCCTGTCGCGTTAGGATTGGCGTTGTACGAAGGTGTGCCGTTTAGCATGGATTTGTTCCTCCGTGCATCTGGGTCAACCGCATTTATTCTGGTGTACGCCGCCACGTGTGTGATTGCTTATCGTGCAGCAGAAAGCAGCAAAATTGCGAGCGCCGAATACAGCGGCTTGGTGTGTGCGGTTGGCGTTGGCTTGGTGATGTTTGGTGAAGTGCCAGACATACTGATGATTGTTGGAACCTCGTTGATCGTTGTACCGCTTATCTGGCTTGCAGGTCTTGAGAAGCGCAAAACAAAACGTGCAGCGAGAGAAGAAGCGTTGGCGACTGAGACAACCTTTGCGAGCCTCACTGAAGACATGCGCACAGAAGATGATGATATCGCACTGGCTGAAAAGTCTGCGATGGCAGATAGCATTGTGTTACCCGATGATGAAGCCTTATCGAATACTGATGAAGCAAATGGCGAGCACATCATCCCTTCGAAAAAAGCCACTGGGGCGGTGTGACCCTGCTCAGTAAGAAGCGATAAACGCCACGCTAAACAGCGTGGCTTTTTTTTTGTCTCACTGAATTTAGTAAGCATGTACTCACTTTCTTGGTATCTAAGAAAAAATAGCACCTAAGAAAGTTGAGGCGGTACTTCCGCGACCATTCTTTGTATCAAGGCTTTTAGTCGTTTCGGCTGGTGGCGGTCTTTGTGATAAAGCAAATAGAGCGGCACTTTTTCCACTTCCCAATCAGAAAATACGTTCTCCAATCTGCCCGCTTGAACATGGCTTTCACAGTACAGCGCTGGGAGTCGACAAATGCCGTTTCCTTGCAGCGATGCGCTCATTAGCACATGGCCATTTTTACATTGTAAATTTCCTTTCACGTCGACATCGACATGCTGAGAATGCGCACCCACTTTTACGTAACGCCAACGTGTGACCGATCCCGTCAAACAATCGTGTTTCTGCAAATCTCGTGGGTGCGCAAGGCGACCGCGCAGCGACAAATAATGCGGCGCTGCGTAGGTGCCGATTTCAATGTCACCTAAGTAGCGACCAATCAATCGTGAATCATTCAGCGCACCCATTCGCAGTACGAGGTCAAAACGGGATTCAATCAGATCAACGCGCTCGCTGCTGAAATCCAGTTCAACATGAATATCAGGGTGGTCAAAACAAAAGCGGTGGATCACATCACCCACCAGCGATTCCCCTAATATGCCCCCGACACAGTTCACCGCAATACGACCACGTAGTTGGTCTGAAT
>JBELME010000044.1:0-20365 GCA_042096095.1 Enterovibrio sp. | reverse complement strand
GTGGCGGGTGGTGGTGGTGGCAATGCCATGACTGTCCTACGTGCGCGTGTGACCTCTGGCAATCCGCCTACTGCAGTTCAAATGCTTGGCTTTGATATTCAAGACTGGGCGGCTGAAGATGTGGTGGCAAACCTGAACAGCGTTGCGGAAGCGGAAGGCTGGAATGAGGTTGTACCGACGGCACTTCAACGTTTCGCAAAATACGACGACAAATGGGTCTCAGCGCCTGTTAACGTGCATTCCACCAACTGGATTTGGGCGAACAAAAAACTGCTCAGTCGCTTCTGACGTCAATTCGCGGTTCTTTTTGACCACGTCTGCTATTTCTGCCGTGGATTGGCTAGTACGAGCCGCAAGCTGCCTGACTTCATCAGCGGCCACGGCGAAACCTCGCCCTTGGTCGCCAGCTCGAGCAGCTTCTATCGCCGCATTCAGTGCCAATAAGTTAGTTTGGTCGGCGATATCACTGATTGTTGAGACTATCGCTTCGATGCTTTTTGATTGCTCATTTAATTGCGATATAGATGATGCTGTTTCTATGACCTGTTCGGAGATAGAGCGGGATGTCGACACTGTTGATGCAAGCACATCAGAACCTTGCTGTGCGACTTCCGCGGTTTTGACGGAGTTTGTGTACGCCACTTCTGCTGCAGAACGTATTGCCTGTTCTTGTTCGACTTTGTCAGTAATGTTAGAGGCAAACTTCACAACTCTGACAACCTTTCCTTTGCTATCAAATATGGGGTTGTAGGTGGCACGCAGCCAAAGTACACGGCCAGCACTGTCTTTGCGTTCAAACTGACCCGCTTTAAAATCTCCTGACGCGAGTTCAGCCCAAAAGTTAGGTTGGGTTTCGTAAAACGAATCTGGGCAGAACATGCGGTGATGCTTGCCTTGTATTTGCTCTAACGAATAACAAACAGCACCAAGGAAGTTTGCGTTGGCGCTGATGATGGTGCCATCAGGTTGAAATTCAATTGTTGCCATAGATTTATCTAAGGCTTCGGATACAGCACTTTGTTGGTCTAGACGGATTTTCTCTTTGGTGATGTCTGAAGCGATCTTCATTACACCCGTAACTGCACCATCAGTTCTTATCGGGAAGTAGGATGCTTCTAACCAAATACGTTGGCCCTGACTGTTTAAGCGTGGAAAGGTGCCGTTTATCACTTCGCCTGAACGCAATCGTTCCCAAAATCGTTGGTACTCTGTACTGTTTGCAAGCTCTGGGTCACAAAGCTCTCTGTGATGTTTCCCCGTGACTTCCTCAAGAGAAAAACCAACCACCCCAAGGAAAATGGCATTGGCATGTTTCACGATGCCTTAGGGGATGAAATAAATGGTGGCGATGCTGTTATTTATCGCATCTAAAATTGCTTGTTTTTCAGCGGCGCTTTCGCGGCTTGCTTGTAATTCTTTTTTTAGTTTACCGTTGAACATAATGACACCCTGTCGCGTTAAACGGCGGTACGCCGCAGAATTTTAAGGGAAGTGGTACATGCTGTTTAACCCATCATGGTTTAAAGCTGCCCGATAAAATTAGCTGAAAAATAGTCGGAGTGTCTTTATTGTGACCTAAAATGTGTAAAAAATAATGACAGGTTTGCGAGAAAGGAAGTGCTATGCCGCTGTTGTATGAAATATGAATCAACCCAAATAGCACCTATTCGGGTTGATGCACACGGTTAGCTTTGGGGCGCTTTAGGGACTGGAAGTATTTTTACCTGCTTAATCATGTTTTCAGCCACATCGATGATCTCCATTTGGTGGCCTTCCACTTCAATGCTCACTTGGCAATCAGGAATGTCTTCGAGGTGTTCCAAGATCAGGCCATTCAATGTGCGCGGTCCATCAGTCGGTAATGCCCAGTTTAAACTCTTGTTCAAATCACGGATATTCGCACTGCCTTCGATCATGTAACTGCCATCAGGCAATGCTGTGATTTCTTCGGCAAGGCTTGGCGAAAGCGACGTCGTAAATTCGCCGACAATTTCTTCCAATATATCTTCTAACGTGACCAAGCCAATGATGTCGCCATATTCATCGACAATCAGACCAATACGTTCTTTATTGCGCTGGAATTTGAGCATTTGGACGTTGAGGGGCGTGCCTTCAGGAATATAGTAAACCTCGTCGGCAGCGCGTAACAAGTTCTCTTTATTGAACTCGTTTTCTACCATCATTCGGTAAGCTTCACGGACGCGAAGCATGCCGACAACTTCGTCTATGTTGTCACGATAGAGCACCATTCTTCCATGCGGCGCATGCGTCAGTTGGCGCATGATGGCTTTCCAATCGTCGTTGACGTTGATGCCTGTAATTTCATTACGCGGCACCATGATGTCATTCACGGCGATTTCTTCAAGCTCAAGGATTGAAATCAACATGTCTTGGTGGCGACGCGGGATAAGTCCCCCCGCTTCATTGACCACGGTTCTCAATTCTTCTGAGCTCAGATGGTCTTTGCCATCATGGCTGGTGGTCAAACCGACTAAGCGAAGGAAACCATTGGTAATGCCATTAACGAGCCAAACCAATGGGTACATCACCTTCATCAATATATTGAGTAAGATACTGCTGGTGTAGGAAACGCGTTCGGGATAAAGGGCTGCCAGCGTTTTAGGCGTGACTTCAGCAAAAACGAGCACCACGAGGGTCAGGCCACCTGTTGCGATTGCGACACCCGCATCGCCGTAAAGGCGCATGCCTAAGATGGTTGCAATGGCTGAGGCCATGATGTTGACGAGGTTGTTACCGATCAGGATAAGACCAATCAATCTATCCGGACGATCTAGCAACTTTTCTACGCGCTTAGCACCTTTATGTCCCTGATTTGAAAGATGTCTAAGTCGATAACGATTTAACGCCATCATTCCAGTTTCGGAACCGGAAAAGTACGCTGATATGACGATGAGCAATACCAAAAGGGACGCGAGTGTTCCCGTCGATATGTCGTCCAAACTGTTAATTCCTTTTAATTGTATTCAACCCTAATTAAGGGCAAAGATCGTACTCGCTGTCAAACTCAATGGTGATAATTCCACCGGTTACGTTCAATATGTGTTTTGACAACGAGTGATGACACGATATCCAAGCAATGTAAAACGCTGGAACCTCAGATTGTTTGGGTATACTACTAGGCGATAATGACTTCGCGCACAAAGCGACTGCCAAAGTAAGCTAAAGTCAGTAAAAACGCGCCTACGATGCTGATCCAAATGACGCGGCGACCACGCCATCCTGAGCGATAGTGACCCCATAACAACACACCGTAGACAACCCATGCCATCGCAGAAAGTACGGCTTTGTGTGCTTTGCCTTGAGCAATTATGTCTTGCACAAATACGGCTCCCGTGACCAGTGTCAGGGTAAGCAACACTTCACCAATCAAAATAATATTGAAGAGTTGGCGCTCTACCGCCATCAATGGTGGCAAGTTCGGGTTCATGACCAGCTTTTTCTTGTTCTTCAGCTGGTGATCGAGCCAAGCCAATTGGATGGCGTATAAAGTGGCAATCATCAAGGTTGAATAAGAGAACAAGGCCAGTGAGATATGAATCAATACCTGAGGATTGGCTTCCAAGTGTGTGATAAACGCGCCGGGCAGTAAGGTGGCTGCCGCGAGATTAATTGCAGAGAAGCTATAGACGACGGGAAGCAATACCCAGACGCGCATTTTGAACATCAAACCTGTCGTCATTGCGGCAATGATAAAGCTGATCAGTGATGCCACATTGAGAATGCTAAGGTTCTGCCCACTAGACGCATCAATAAGGTCAAAAAGCAGGTAGGCATGAAGGGCTAACGCACCGCTCGCGCTAAGAAACACGGAGCGTGCTGGGATCTGGTTTGGGCCAGACAAGCCTGGAATGATTTGTATGAGCGCTGCAAAGTAAAGCAGAGCGGCAGTAATGGCGATTAAGATATCCATGTATTTTTCAGCATCGTCGCATGAAAATGAAAACATCGAGTATACCTTGCTCAACCCTTCGTCGCTATTCAAGGGCATGGATCTTTAGGGGTTCTCGCTGCGTAACTCGCTACAGCGCACTGCTTTTGCGTGCTGCAGACATTATTACATTTCCATACTTATGTACTTTGCCTGCCAATTTCGCTCCTATATTTAACCGAGAGCATTAAAGAAAGTGACATAAGCACTTTAAAACTATCGTTGAAGGCATCATGTTAGCGAGAAGGATTATGCGTTATAATCGCGGCAATTTTGTGTTTATCGCCACTTAAGCCTCATTAATTGAAGTCGTGGTGCCGCCGCGTAGAGAGCGAGTAGGACATGTTTGAAAACTTAACCGATCGTCTATCCCGAACGCTGAAGAATATCAGCGGTCGTGGCCGTCTTACTGAAGACAATATTAAAGACACCTTGCGCGAAGTGCGCATGGCGTTGCTGGAAGCGGACGTTGCCCTTCCTGTTGTTCGTGAATTCGTCAAGCGCGTAAAAGAAGCCGCGGTTGGTCTTGAAGTATCAAAGAGCCTGACGCCAGGTCAGGAATTCATCAAGATTGTTCAATCTGAACTTGAAGCCGTGATGGGCGAATCTAACGCAGAGTTAGATCTTGCTGCTCAGCCGCCAGCTGTTGTCTTGATGGCCGGTCTACAAGGTGCGGGTAAAACAACCAGCGTCGGTAAACTGGGTAAGATGCTTAAAGAGCGTCACAAGAAAAAGGTACTGGTTGTGTCTGCCGACGTTTATCGCCCTGCGGCGATCAAACAGTTGGAAACCTTGGCTACCGATGTGGGTATCGATTTCTTCCCATCGTCAACCGACCAAAGCCCAATCGACATTGCGAAAGCTGCACTGGCGCACGGCAAACTAAAATTCTATGACGTAGTCATTGTCGATACCGCAGGTCGCCTGCACGTCGACGAAGAAATGATGGACGAAATTAAAGACGTCCACGCTGCCATTACCCCGATTGAAACGCTGTTCGTGGTTGATGCCATGACAGGTCAAGATGCGGCGAACACGGCGAAAGCCTTCAACGATGCATTGCCACTTACCGGTGTTATCCTGACGAAAGTCGATGGTGATGCACGTGGTGGTGCGGCACTGTCTGTTCGTCATATCACGGGTAAACCGATCAAGTTCTTGGGTGTAGGTGAGAAAACCGACGCACTGGAGCCGTTCCACCCTGATCGTGTTGCAAGCCGCATTCTGGGCATGGGTGACGTGCTGTCACTGATTGAAGACCTAGAGCGTAACGTCGATAAAGATAAAGCTGAACAACTGGCGAAGAAATTTAAAGAGAAGAAAGGCTTCGATTTACAAGACTTCCGCGATCAGCTGCAACAGATGAAAAACATGGGCGGCATGATGGGGATGATGGACAAGCTTCCGGGCATGTCTAACCTTCCTGATGATGTGAAAAACCAAGTGGACGACAAAATGTTTGTCCAAATGGAAGCCATCATCAATTCCATGACAGCCAAAGAACGTGCACGCCCAGACTTGATTAAAGGCTCACGCAAGAAACGTATTGCTGCGGGTTCTGGTACTCAGGTTCAAGACGTTAACCGCTTGCTCAAGCAATTCACCCAGATGCAGAAGATGATGAAAAAAATGCAGAAGGGCGGAATGAAGAACATGATGCGTAATATGAAAGGCATGATGGGTGGTATGGGCGGTGGCGGCGGTATGTTCCCACGCTAATCACTTTCTTCCTTCCTCATATAAAGAAGACTTAAAGCGGCGGAGTTTCGCTAAGTGATTGAATGCTTCTTACAGCTGGTGCTTTTTTAGCTAAAGCAGTTGCATTCGATCACAGAAAGCGTAAAATTCCGAGGCTTTATTTTGGCACGAGGCCCCGTACTACCACGGGGCCAATTTAATTCAGTAATGCAAAGAGGACGATATGGTAACCATTCGTTTGGCACGTCACGGCGCTAAAAAGCGTCCATTCTATCAAATCGTTGTTGCCGACAGCCGCCAAGCGCGCGACGGTCGTTTCATCGAGAAAGTAGGTTTCTTCAACCCTATCGCACAGGGTCAAGAAGAGAAGCTGCGTCTAGACCTGGATCGCGTTAACCATTGGGTTGGCGAAGGTGCAGCTGTTTCTGACCGCGTAGCACGACTGATCAAAGACGCAGCGAAAGCGGCGTAATTAATCAGTGTCAGGGTTGAAAGAAAAGATGAGTGAGCAAGAAAAGGTTGTAGTAGGTAAGCTAGGTTCTTCTTATGGCATCCGTGGCTGGCTCAAAGTTTTTTCTTACACTGAAAATGCTGAAAGTATTTTTGACTACAAACCTTGGTTCATCAAGGTGCGTGGCGAGTGGCAAGAGTTTCAAGTCGAAGACTGGAAACGCCACGGTCAAGGGTGGGTCGGCAAATTGAATGGTCTTGATCAGCGTGAAGACGCCCAGGCTATGACAAATGCTGAAATCGCTATTAATGCAGACGTTTTACCTGCGCTGTCAGATGAAGAATTCTACTGGCGCGAATTATTCGGAATGGAAGTGTTCACTACCCAAGGTTACAACCTAGGTAAGGTCACTGACATTTTGGAAACAGGCTCTAACGATGTATTGGTAGTGGCTGCCAACGTGAAAGATGCTTTTGGTAAGAAGGAACGACTAGTACCGTTCCTCGATGGGCAAGTCATCAAGCTGATTGATCGCTCTGCTCAACGGATCGAAGTTGACTGGGATCCTGGATTTTAAATCCCCCGGTAACGTTTAAAGTCATGGGAGAGGAAATATGTGGGTTGGTGTTATCAGCCTTTTTCCTGAGATGTTCCGTGCTGTTACCGAATTTGGGGTAACTGGCCAGGCGGTAAAAAAAGGCCTGCTTGAGGTAGAAACGTGGAATCCCCGCGATTTTACCCACGACAAACACCGGACTGTCGATGACCGTCCATATGGTGGAGGCCCAGGCATGTTGATGATGGTACAGCCTTTGCGCGATGCCATTGAAACTGCCAAGAATGCCGCCGGAGGCAAGGCGAAAGTGGTTTACCTATCACCTCAAGGCCGTAAGCTTGACCAAGCTGGTGTTGAGGAGCTGGCACAGAACGAGAAGTTAATTCTTATCTGTGGACGCTATGAAGGGGTAGACGAGCGCATTATACAAACCGAAGTCGATGAAGAATGGTCTATCGGTGATTTTGTGCTCAGTGGAGGCGAACTGCCTGCAATGACGTTAGTGGATGCAGTGGCTCGGTTTGTTCCGGGTGTACTGGGAGACTTTGCGTCAGCAGAAGAAGATTCTTTTGCAAATGGCTTGCTAGATTGCCCGCACTACACGCGACCTGAAGTATTAGACGGATTAGAAGTACCTGCGGTACTGAAATCTGGTAATCATCAGGACATTCGCCGCTGGCGACTACAACAGTCGCTGGGCCGAACCTGGCTCAGAAGACCAGAGCTCCTGGAAAACCTAGCTCTGACTGACGAACAGGAATTACTGCTTGCAGCGTTCATTAACGAACACAATGCAAGTACCTAAACATACTTAGTATCAGTTTATTCTAGGGTATAGAAAATGAGTAACATCATCAAAGCGCTCGAAGAAGAGCAACTTAAGCAAGACCTTCCTGAAATCAAAGTGGGTGACACTGTTGTTATTCAGGTTAAAGTTAAAGAAGGTAACCGTGAGCGTCTACAGGCCTATGAAGGTGTTGTAATCGCGAAGCGTAACCGTGGTCTACACTCTGCAATCACCGTTCGTAAGATCTCTAACGGCGAAGGCGTTGAGCGTGTATTCCAAATCCACTCGCCAGTGGTTGACAGCATTACTGTTAAGCGCCGCGGTGCAGTACGTCGTGCCAAACTGTACTACCTGCGTGAGCGTTCTGGTAAGGCAGCTCGTATCAAAGAGCGTCTGGCTAAGAAATAATCGCTCCGGCGTTTATGATCCCTTCAAAGGGATAGCGAAAAGCCCGCCATTTGGCGGGCTTTTCTTTTTGGTACGTATACGTTCATGGTGTGCTTGTTGATACTTCCCTATAATGCGCTTTCGCATAAGGAGAAATACGCGTGCAGTACGATTGGATTTTGTTTGATGCCGATGAAACCCTGTTTTCATTCGATGCATATTTAGGTTTGCAAACCCTGTTTTCAAGACTGGGAGTCGAATTCACTCGCACTGATTTCGATGAGTACCAAAAAGTGAATAAGCCGCTGTGGGTTAAATACCAAGACGGTGAAATTAACGCGAAACAACTGCAAGAAGACCGTTTTCTCGTTTGGTCTGATCGCCTCAATATCCCTCCGTTTGAACTCAATCGCCTTTTCCTCGAAGCCATGGCAGACATCTGCAAGCCGCTCGAATCTGTCAGCGATATCGTCCCTCTGCTTTCTCAACAAGCAAAGCTTGGCATTATTACCAATGGCTTCACACAACTTCAGCAAGTCAGACTGGAAAAAACAGGACTTAGCGCCTTTTTCGATCTTGTGGTGATTTCAGAAGAGGTAGGCGTTGCCAAACCTGATCCTGCGATTTTTCATTTGGCCTTTGAGCAAATGGGGCAGCCTGCGATTTCTCGCGTGTTGATGGTAGGGGATAACCCTGATTCTGATATTTTGGGTGGCATGAATGCAGGCATTGATACTTGCTGGCTGAATGTTGATAGCAAACCTATACCTGAGGGGATCACCCCCACCTATGTCGTTTCCTCTTGGAAAGCGTTGGGTGCTGAGCTGTTGTAATCAGCAACATGGTTTTGCACACGTGAAGACGGAACGTTTAACGTTTCGTCTTTTTTTTGGCTAGCGTATTTCTCTGCCGTGAATTCTCTCGAGCAAGCATGACCCTGATTCCATAAATTTAGGGATTCTCAGGTGGTGTCAAAGATAGAACATCGTTTGTGATGCAAACACGCTTCACTGTCTAAAACGTCAGCGATTGACCGACACATGACGAGGGTTTATTCCCTCGTCCAATATGACGGCTCAAGCCAGTTCACTGCGCGTTTTTCTGGCAATCATGCCATAAAAATCAGAGGAGAACGGCAATGGAATCGGTTGAAAAGCAGTTGGTCGGGACGTTAGCGAGAAATTGGTGGGTGCTGCTGTTAAGAGGCGTCGCAGCGGTGGTGTTTGGCGTGATGGCTTGGATCATGCCACCCAGTCAATCGATTGAAACCCTCGTCTTAGTTTTCGGTGCATATGCATTCGTTGATGGCTCGTTACAGGTGTGGACGGCACTCGCTGAACGAAGAGAGCGAGATAATTGGATGTTACTCATGCTGTGGGGGTTAGTCGGCATTGGTGCAGGCGTCATGACATTTTCAGTCCCCGAGTTAACGGCCGTCGCACTGTTGTTTTACATTGCCGTTTGGGCGATTGCTAAAGGGGTATTGGAAATCATGGCCGCTATCAGGCTACGAAAGGAAATCACGGGAGAATGGCTACTGATCCTCGGTGGTGTTATTTCGATTGTTTTTGGTGGTTTTCTTATGGCAAACCCCGCTGAAGGCGCGATTGCATTGCTTTGGATTATTGCCATGTATGCGTTTGTCTTTGGGCTGCTATTTATCGTACTCGCGTTCAAACTGAAGAAAGTAGGGGCATCTGTTTAACGATATTTCGGCAGCCAAGCGTTTTGGAATCGTCTATAGTACGTTTCTATTTTTTGTCGCTTTATAGGATTTGAGGGCGGTATGGTTAAGAAAATTGCACTGTCATTGTTGGTAATGACAATGGTGGGTTGTGTGAGCATTGATAGTGCCGAATCACTTGCTGCGGAAGGGAAGTGGCAAGCCATCGGCGAAAGTGATGGTGTGCGTGGTCTACCATCTCGCTCTTTGAGCGACTTAGCTGAATTGGCACGCAAAGCCGGGGTGGCTGCAAACGTGAATAATTATGAGTCTGGCTATGCTTCAGGTGTCGATAAATATTGCGACGTGAACAATGCCTATGACATTGGTCTTTCGGGGTTTCAATATTTAGGTGTGTGTGCAAATACGCCTGACGGCCTGCGTTTCCAAATGGAATACCAACGCGGTTTTGAAGACTTTCAATCTGCTGATCAAACCTTCTAACTGCTCACCAACCAGAACGCTCTTTTATACCCAAGCAATTTGAAGGTGCATGTTGCTCCCTGAGGTTGTTTGGGTATTAAGCTTTCCTCGCTAGCTCTACTTCTGTGTATATATAACTTTCCATTACCCCTTTGCTGCTTGCTTTTTTGATGAAATAAATGCGGCATCTTTCCTCTTTAAATGTATCAATTGTAAATTTAAGTTTACTTTGTTTATTTATCTTTACGAAAGGGTTGCATTCATGGGTGAGCTTGTTAAGGTGTGTCTCAATGCGTGAACACGCAAAGCGAATATTACGCGACCAAAAAATCAAACGACACGCGAAGGAACGTTTTCATGGAAAGAGATCTACTGACGAATGTGCACATTCAAGATGAAACAGTACTGATTACACCCGAGCAGCTACGTCAAAAGCTGCCAGTAAAAACAGAAACACTGGCGTCAATTTCTGCGGCGCGGGAAGACATTGCCAATATTATGCATAAAAAAGATCATCGTCTATTGGTGGTGTGTGGCCCTTGTTCTATTCACGACACTGATGCCGCGATTGAGTACGCGAAGCAGCTAAAAACATTGTCGGAAGAGCTGAAGGATCAGCTTTACATCGTTATGCGTGTTTACTTTGAAAAACCAAGAACCACGGTGGGGTGGAAAGGGTTGATCAATGACCCGCACCTCGATGGTTCGTTTGAAGTAGAAGCGGGCTTACACAAAGCGCGTGAACTACTGATCACATTGGCGGACATGGGGATTCCATTGGCAACAGAGGCCCTTGACCCGATCAGCCCTCAATACATTGGTGACTTGTTTAGCTGGGCCGCGATTGGTGCGCGTACCACTGAATCACAAACACACCGCGAAATGGCAAGTGGCTTATCTATGCCGATAGGCTTTAAAAATGGCACGGATGGCAGCTTGGCCACCGCTATTAATGCGATGAAGGCTGCTGCGTCGGGTCACCGTTTCATGGGTATCAACAAAGAAGGTCAGGTTGCTTTGCTCACTACGGGCGGTAATCCTGATGGTCATGTCATTCTTCGTGGCGGAAAACAAACAAACTACGATTCTGTCTCTGTGACGGAATGCGAAAATGAGATGAAGGAAGCAGGGCTTGAAGCGTCACTAATGGTAGACTGCAGCCATGCAAATTCACGTAAAGACTACCGTCGTCAGCCTTTAGTGGCAGAAGATGTGTTCCATCAAATTCGTGAAGGCAACAAATCCATCATTGGTCTGATGATAGAAAGTAATATCAACGAAGGAAATCAATCGGCTGATTTGCCGCGTGAAGAAATGGTATACGGTGTGTCCGTTACAGATGCATGCATCAATTGGCAGGAGACGGAAAAGCTGCTGCGCCATGCTCACGATGAATTAATTCCCTTCTTGGAACAGCGTATATAAAGGATATAAAGCCCCATGGTTGCAGAGTTGTCCCGCTTGCGGGATCAGATTGACGAAGTCGATAAACAAATGGTTGAGTTGCTTGCTCGACGCCTTTCACTGGTCGCTGAGGTGGGTGAAGTAAAGAGCAAGCACGGATTGCCGATTTATGCTCCAGACCGAGAAGCGGCGATGCTGGCATCTCGGCGTGAAGAGGCTTCGTCCAAAGGCATTCCACCCGATCTGATTGAAGATATTCTGCGCCGTACAATGCGTGAATCCTATGCGAGCGAAAATGATTCAGGGTTTAAGTGCTTGAACCCTGAACTGCGTTCAATCGTGGTGGTCGGCGGTAACGGCCAATTAGGCTCGCTGTTCTGCAAACTGTTCAAATTGTCGGGCTATGATGTGAAAATCTTGGGTAGCCAAGATTGGGATCGTGCCGATGAAATGTTGGCGGACGTGGGTATGGTGGTCGTCACTGTGCCAATTAATCGCACTGATACCATTATTCGCCAGCTAAGTCATTTGCCCGATGATTGCATTCTTGCGGACTTAACATCGATTAAAAGCGAGCCGCTGCAGGCCATGTTGGAATCGCATTCCGGCCCGGTTGTTGGTCTTCACCCTATGTTTGGCCCCGACATCGCGAGTCTGGCTAAGCAGGTGATCGTTTACTGTGATGGGCGAAATCCTGAAACATACCAATGGTTGCTTGAGCAGTTCCGCATTTGGGGCGCGAGCTTACACCGCATCAGTGCGATTGAGCATGACCAGGGCATGACACTGATTCAGGCGCTTCGCCACTTCACGTCGTTTGTCTACGGTCTACATCTTGCAGAAGAGAACCCAAACCTGTCGCAATTGACGGCGTTAAGTTCCCCTATTTATCGCCTGGAACTTGCGATGGTGGGTCGTTTGTTTGCTCAAGATGCGCAGCTTTATGCGGATATCATCATGTCTTCTTCCCAGAATATCGACATGATAAAACGCTTCCACACGCGCTTTGGAGATGCCATTGCATTGCTAGACAGCCAAGACAAAGAAGGCTTTATTTCCACCTTTGGACAGGTTGAAAGTTGGTTTGGTGAGTTTGCACCGCGCTTTTTGAAAGAAAGCCAAACGCTCTTACGACAAGCGAATGACACAGCACATCGCTAAGTGCGATTTGAATAATAAAAAAGGAGCCGAATGGCTCCTTTTTTGATCGTGCTGTCGGTGTGTCTCACGGTTATTGGACGGCGTACTACACATCGATTTCGCAAGGGGCGACATTTTCAATCGGGTAGCTGCCCAGCACTTTGATGTATCGTGTCAGGCGCGTGAGTTCTTCGAGCGCATCTTTCATCACGTCAGTGCGCAGGTTGCCCTCTACATCCACGTAGAACATTTCTTCCCACGGATTGCCAAGCACTGGACGCGACTCAAGTTTGGTCATGTTGATGCCGTGGTTTCGCAATACCAATAAGCATTCAACCAGTGAACCTGCGGTTTGCCCGGTCGACATGATGAAGGTAGTTTTCGCGGGAATAAGCGCAGTCACTTCGATCGGTTTACGAGCAACCACGATAAAGCGCGTGTGGTTTTCTTGCTGGTTGGCAATGCCTGATTTTAGGGGCGTTAAACCATAAAGCTCGCCACTGTTCGCATTTCCAATCGCCGCCACTTTCGGGTCTTTTAACTTGGCCACTTCTTTCATCGCTTCGGCGGTGCTTTGGCAATACTCTTGCTTCACATCACCCAATGAGCGAAGGAACTCGCTGCATTGTTGGTGTGGTTGCGGGTGAGAGTAAAGCACTTCAATCGCGTCTACGGCAGTGTCTACCGCTGTCAACAAACAATGCTCAATGGGTTGTGTGATTTCACCAACAATGGAAAGGCGCGTGTGTTGAAGTTGGTCATACACATCGTTGATAGAACCAGAGCTGGTGTTTTCAATCGGCAGTACACCGTAGTCAGCATTGCCATTTTCAACCACTTCAATCACTTCTTTGAAGCTTTGGCATTGGATTTCAGCAAGCGTTGTGTTTTTCCGTGCAAAGAAGTTACGTGCCGCAAGGTTCGAATAGGAACCTTTTCCACCAAGGAAGGAGACGCGCGCTAAGGGTTGCTCGTTATCAGGGTTGGTCAAGCGTTGTAAAAATGCTTGTTGGTAAAGCACGGAATCTTCAATGATGGAATGAAAGATCTTTGTGACGTACTGAGGGTCAAGCTCATGGGTTTTACCGTCAGCAACCAGCTTTTCCAGCAAGACTTGCTCGCGTTCAATATCGCGAACCGGTTTTTGCGTTTGGATTTTACTTTTTGCTACTTCTAAACTGAGTTTTCTTCGATCAGCAAGCAATGACAGTAGCTCCTGATCAATACGACTCACATTGATGCGGATATCATCAAGTGACAGTGTTGGTTTGCTCATTCCCTTATCCTGTTTGAATGCTCACCCTAATAAAAAGCCCCCCTGTGTGAGGGAGGCTTTGGGATTTCTTCGCTATCGATGCTCGCCCTTAGCCCCGCTGAATTAAATGCGGAAGAAGAAGCGAAAGAAAAATGAAGAGATAGGTTTCATCGATAGTGCTTTGTTTGGCGTAATATTGCTCAACCTTATTGGGCTGGCCCTTTTATGTCAAGACGAATCAGCCCCGCATGTGCGGGGCTGATTGTGAGTGTGTTTAGAGACTTAGACAGCTTCTTCTTCATCAACAGGCAGTTCGATATGGCTAGCGCGACGCGCTTCTCCTTTGTGTGCTTGCTTGTTGAGTTGTTTTTCTAGTTTCTGGCCAGCTTCGTTAATCGCGGCATACATGTCTTCGTGCTCCGCCGAAGCGTTAAGAGTAGTGCCTGGTACAGATACCCCTGCTTCAATTTTAAACTTCTTGTTGGGCTCTTCACTGATAACGGCATGAGGGTTAATGAGAGCGACTTGCCACTTCTCCAGCTTTTCAAAGCGGGCAGTAATGCGTTCACGAATAGCAGCAGTGATGTCGATGTTTTTACCAGTAATTTCTACTCTCATAGGTCTTTCCTCTTTTGCTTGCCCTTTGCTGGGCTCACTTTCAGATTACGTTTCTGGAAAAGAAATTATGTGATCTACATCACCGTTTAAACTGAGGGCAAATGTTGCCGAGCCATGTTGTGATCCTGTCAGAATCTCTTGATGAAATGCACCATAAAGTGCTTGAAAGCAGCAAGATAACTAAGGCAAGATGGAAAAATAAGGTCGCTAACGAACACTGAACGTTAGGGACACCGTTCGTGCTAAAGAACACGTTGGTGTGATTTTAACCACTTACAACTCAAGCGAGCACTTTCGAGCAAATATAAAAAAAGCAGCCAATGGCTGCTTTTTTTATATTTGTTCGGCGTGATTAGCTTTCGTTAAGTTGAATCAGCGCGCGTGTACGTTCTGCGGGAACATCGAGTTTTAGCTCTTCGTAGGCTTTCAACATCAACGGCAGTGATTTTTTTGCTGCCAAAGTATCAGGAAAATCACGTTGCAGTTCTTGGCAACGGTTGATGACGGCAATCCATGCTTCACGGCGCACATAGAAATCCGCGGTCGCGAGTTCATAGTCAGCCAGACGAATCTTTAGTGCCACCATGCGTTTTTGAGCATCAGCGGCATATTCACTGTTTGGGTAACGATCGAGCAGACGTCTAAAGTCGTTAAATGCGCGACGAGACGGTTCAGGGTCACGATCGCTACGATCAACGTTCAACAGGTCATGAAGGAAACTTCTGTCTTGCGCCATGTTGGTTAAGCCGCGCATGTAGAGCACCCAGTCTATTTCAGGGTGACCAGGGTTCATACGCATAAAGCGGTCAATGGTCGCTTCACCCAATGCCAGGTCGTCATTTTTGTAATACACATAAATGAGATCTAACTGTACTTGTTCTGAGTAAGCCCCGAATGGGTAACGAGAATCTAGTGCTTCCAATCTTTCGATGGCGGTATTCCAGCTTCCCTCATTCAATGAAACTTGGGCTTCTTGATAAAGCTCTGACGGCGGAATGTCAGGCACAATCTCGTCCGTGCTAGAACATCCTGCCAGCAGAGAAAGGGCGAGTAGAGAAGAAAGAGTCAGGCGTTTCATTACTACGGTTGCTTCCTTGAAAGAATATTTTTCAGCCTTTGCCCATTACGGAGTCAGCCGCAAAAAGATACAATGGCGCGATAGGGGTTATTCTACCCATCGACCCGATATAATACCAACTAGTAAACGTGACCATGCCCGAGGGGTAAAAAGCCACGTTGTAGGGTATTAGTCTCATTGAGAATCAAAAAGTTCGTTATGGCACAGTATTTAGAATTAAGCAGTACAGTTAGTGACAGCCAACTAGGACAGCGTCTGGATCAGGCGTTGGCAGAGTTGTTCCCTGATTATTCCCGTTCTCGGATCAAAGAATGGATTCTGGCCGATAAAGTAAGCGTCGATGGAGCGATCGTCAACAAGCCACGTGTGAAAATGATGGGTGGCGAAGCCATTGTCGTTGAAGCGGAAATCGAAGACGAGCAACGCTGGGCTGCCCAAGACATCCCATTGGATATCGTTTATGAAGATGACGACATCTTGGTCATCAATAAACCACGTGGTTTGGTTGTACACCCAGGCGCAGGTTGCCCTGATGGTACCATCTTGAACGGTTTGTTATTCCGCTACCCTGATATTGCGGAAGTGCCTCGTGCAGGTATTGTCCACCGTCTGGATAAAGACACAACCGGCTTAATGGTGGTGGCGAAGACCATTCCTGCTCAAACGCGTTTGGTGCGTGCACTGCAAAAGCGTAAGAAATTTACCCGTGAGTATGAAGCTATCGTTATCGGTACGATGACGGGCGGCGGCACGATTGAAAAACCAATCGGCCGTCACTCGACGAAGCGCACCCAGATGGCAGTTCAAGAGCTGGGCAAACCTGCGATCACGCACTACCGTGTTGCGGAGCATTTCCGTGCGCATACGCGTTTGCGCGTGCGTTTGGAAACAGGCCGTACACACCAAATTCGTGTTCACATGTCTTACCTAAACTACCCGTTGATCGGTGACCACTTGTATGGCGGCCGTCCTCGTCCACCACGTAATTCTGGTGATGAGCTGATCCAAGCGCTGCGTGGTTTTGACCGCCAAGCACTGCACGCAACCATGCTGCGTTTAGAGCACCCAATCACGGGTGAATTGATGGAATGGCATGCGCCAATTCCAGAAGACATGGTGAAGCTGGCTGAAGTACTTCGTGCTGATGCTGAAGAGTTCAGCGATCTGGATTACTAAAAATGGATTGGATTACGCCAAGCTGGCCCGCTCCCTCTCATGTGAAAGCAGTTAGCACCACGCGCATTGGTGGCGTGAGCTTGCTACCTTACACAAGCTTAAATTTGGGAGATCATGTTCAGGATAACCCTGAACATGTTGCGGAGAACCGTGCAATTCTTGCATCAGAAATGCAAATGGCACGAACACCGGCTTGGCTTAATCAAGTTCATGGTACTGAAGTGGTTGAACTGCCTCTTTCTTCCGGTTCGATACCTGATGCTGATGCGTCGTTTACTCGACATGTCGGTGAAGTCTGCACCATTATGACGGCAGATTGCTTACCAGTTCTTTTCTGCGATAAAGAAGGGACACAGGTTGCTGCTGCACACGCTGGTTGGCGTGGGCTGGTCAATGGTGTGCTAGAAGAAACATTGGCGACATTCACTGATCCTGAAAACGTATTGGTATGGCTTGGCCCTGCGATTGGCCCTTCTGCATTTGAAGTCGGTAGTGAAGTGCGCGACGCCTTCATTGCGAATGATAGTGGCGCAGACATTGCGTTTCAGGCTCATAATGATCGCTGGCTTGCGGATATCTATTTGCTCGCAAGACGCCGTTTGTATCGAGCAGGCGTGACCAATATCAGCGGCGGTGATTTATGCACCGTGTCTGACCCTGATCGTTTTTTCTCGTATCGACGAGAAAACCAGACAGGCCGTCAGGCAAGTTGCATCTGGATTGAACACCCACCTCAACGATAAATATTTCGCCTTTCACTTGAAATTGGTCAGGGCTGCTCCCATTTTATCGGTAACAAAATACCGATGTAATACAGAGGAGGGGCCATGCGCCTTGACCGATTTACCAGCAAATTTCAATTAGCCATTTCCGACGCCCAGTCTCTGGCTTTAGGGCGTGATAATCAATATATCGAGCCTGTGCACTTGATGGTGTCTCTCCTCAATCAGGACAGCAGCACCATTCGTCCTCTGATGACACTTCTTAATGTTGATGTCAGCCAACTACGTTCCAGCTTGAGTGAGTTGCTAGATAAACTACCGAAAGTGTCTGGTGCCGGTGGTGATGTGCAGCTTTCTCACGGTATGGGCATGTTATTTAACATGTGCGATAAGTTGTCGCAGAAGCGTAAAGACAAATACATCTCCTCAGAGCTTTTCATCCTTGCCGCTGTTGAAGACAAAGGGCCGCTCGGCGAATTACTGCGTAGCCTCGGCTTGACGACGAAAAAAGTCGAAGGTGCGATTGATAAGGTGCGTGGCGGTCAGGCCATCGATGATCCCAATGCTGAAGAAGCACGCCAAGCACTCGAAAAATTCACGGTTGATCTGACTGAAAAAGCAGAACAGGGCAAACTCGACCCTGTTATCGGGCGCGATGATGAGATTCGCCGAACGGTTCAAGTCCTTCAACGCCGCACTAAAAATAACCCTGTCATTATTGGTGAACCTGGTGTGGGTAAGACAGCGATTGTCGAAGGTCTTGCACAGCGCATTGTCAATGGTGAAGTACCTGAAGGACTTCGTAACAAGCGCGTATTGTCCCTTGATATGGGCTCGCTGGTTGCGGGGGCAAAATACCGCGGTGAATTTGAAGAGCGTCTAAAGGCCGTCCTCAATGAGCTGGCGAAAGAGGAAGGCAACGTCATCCTCTTTATCGATGAGATCCACACTATGGTGGGCGCAGGTAAAGCTGAAGGTGCGATGGATGCCGGCAACATGCTTAAACCGGCATTGGCTCGTGGTGAACTGCATTGTGTAGGCGCGACAACGCTGGACGAATATCGTCAATACGTTGAAAAAGATGCTGCGCTGGAACGTCGTTTCCAAAAAGTCTTGGTCGATGAGCCAAGTGTGGAAGATACCGTGGCGATTCTTCGTGGCTTGAAAGAGCGCTATGAACTGCACCATGCGGTAGAAATTACCGATCCTGCGATCGTGGCAGCAGCGAGTTTGTCTCACCGCTATATCTCTGATCGTCAGTTGCCGGATAAGGCGATTGATCTGATTGATGAAGCGGCATCAAGTATCCGCATGCAGATTGACTCTAAGCCTGAGCAACTGGATCGTCTCGAACGTCGACTGATTCAGCTCAAGATAGAACAGCAAGCACTGGCCAAAGAAAATGATGAAGCCAGCAAGAAACGTCTTGAGACACTGCAATCTGAGATTGATGAGAAAGAGCGTGATTACGCAGAGCTTGATGAAGTGTGGAATGCTGAGAAAGCGGCACTATCAGGCACGCAACATATAAAGAGTGCATTGGAACAGGCACGCACAGATTTGGAGATTGCGCGACGGGCTGGCGATCTGAATCGTATGTCTGAGCTGCAGTATGGCCGAATCCCTGAACTTGAAAAGCAACTCGACCTTGCTAGCCAAGCAGAAATGCAAGAAATGACGCTACTGAAAAATCGCGTTACCGATGCGGAAATTGCAGAAGTGCTGTCTCGTCAAACGGGGATTCCTGTTGCCAAGATGCTTGAAGGCGAAAAAGAGAAGCTTCTTCACATGGAAGACGAACTGCATGGGCGTGTAAAAGGACAAGAAGAAGCGGTGAACTCAGTTGCGAATGCGATTCGTCGTAGTCGAGCAGGGTTGGCCGATCCAAATCGTCCTATTGGTTCTTTCCTTTTCTTAGGTCCTACTGGCGTAGGCAAGACAGAACTATGTAAATCACTTGCAGAGTTCATGTTTGATAGCAGTGACGCCATGGTTCGTATCGATATGTCAGAGTTCATGGAGAAACATTCAGTCGCAAGGCTGGTGGGTGCGCCTCCTGGCTATGTTGGTTATGAAGAAGGTGGCTACTTAACGGAAGCTGTGCGTCGTCGTCCTTATTCTGTCATTTTGTTAGACGAAGTGGAGAAAGCGCACCCTGATGTGTTCAACCTTCTTCTGCAGGTTCTTGATGATGGCCGATTAACGGATGGACAAGGGCGCACTGTCGATTTTCGTAATGCCGTTGTCATCATGACATCGAACCTTGGTTCTGATCGTATCCAAGAGCACTTTGGTGAACTGGATTATGACGGTATCAAAGTGATGGTCATGGATGTGGTAAGCAAGCATTTCCGTCCAGAGTTTATTAACCGTATCGATGAAGCCGTCGTCTTCCATCCGCTTGGGCAAGAGCACATTAAAGAGATTGCTGGTGTTCAGCTGCAACACCTCGCGAAGCGCATGGCAGAGCGAGATTTGATATTGGATGTAAGCGAAGATGCGCTGAGTTTTATCTCCAATGCCGGTTTCGATCCTGTTTATGGCGCACGTCCATTAAAACGTGCGATTCAACAGAGTGTTGAAAACCCATTGGCGCAGGCTATTCTCAAAGGTGAGGTGGTTCAAGGTAGACCTGTGAAGTTGATTGTTGAAAATGAGCAGATCAAAGCAATTCAATGATTAATGGCGGTATAGAGAAAGAAAAATACATGTTTTGACCTAAAATAGTGCTAAATGAAAGAGGCCAGCTAAGGTCTCTTTCTATTTATGACCGCCAAATCATGAGGATTTGTATTGTTTTTGAGCGTTAAGTTCAAAGTTCAATCGAAAGGGAGTTTTTCTTCATTTTTTGGCTAAAAAAGCCTTGCCAAGATCTGAACCGTCCCTATAATGCGACCTCACTGACAAGGCGACCTGCTCCACACGGGACTGGCCACTGAATCAGTAGGGAATGGCTTCAAAATTCGATGATAAATAAACGCTTGACGCGTTGGTTTGA
>JBELME010000043.1:0-20654 GCA_042096095.1 Enterovibrio sp. | reverse complement strand
GCGGTGCAAGACTATCTGTCCGATTTACAGCAGCGCATTCAGCTGCTTACCGAAGACCTCAATGTGGAAGTGCTTCAGTTGCAACGTGCTCGCACACAAAAATCGCAAGCGTTGACCCAAGAGGCAAAAGAAACCTTAGCGGAGTTAACCCCGCAGGATGTTTTTCAAAAACGCCTCGACCTTGAAGTGTTTGACGGCGAAGTGGAAGAAGCCCGTAAAGCCCGCATTCAAACGCAGTTCGCGCAAATCGTCGTGGAAGTTGAGCATGTGGAGGCGGGCGAATGAAAATCCTCAGCTTACGCTTTAAAAATTTGAACTCGCTGAAAGGCGAATGGAAGATTGATTTCACCCAAACACCGTTTTCGGACAATGGCTTATTTGCCATTACTGGTGCAACGGGGGCAGGTAAAACGACCTTGTTGGATGCTATCTGCTTGGCGCTTTATCACCAAACACCGCGATTGGGGCTTATCTCTACATCAAGCAACGAAATCATGACGCGGGGCACGGCGGAGTGTGCCGCAGAGGTTGAGTTTGAAGTCAAAGGCCATCCATACCGCGCGTTTTGGAGCATGCGACGTTCTCGCGGTAAAGTTGATGGTAACTTACAGCAGGCTGATGTTGAGCTGGTCGATGCGAAATCGGACAAGGTGCTGGCAACACAAGTGAAGCAGAAAAATGAGCTGGTGGAAGACATCACTGGCCTCGATTTCTCGCGATTCACCAAATCCATGATGTTGTCGCAAGGTGATTTCGCCGCTTTCCTAAATGCCAAGGAAAACGAACGCGCGGAGTTGTTAGAAGAACTCACGGGCACGGAGATCTACGGCCGAATTTCTGAGAAAGTGCATGAGCATTTTGCGGCTGCGAAGCTACAACTGAGCCAAAAAGAGGCGGAAGCCAAAGGCGTACAACTGCTGAATGCCGAAGAGATTGACGCCATCGAAGCCGCATTGGCAGAGGTGGATGCTAACCACAAAGCGCAGCAAGGACGGCAAGCCGAACTCACGGCTCATCTTGCGTGGTGGAAAGAATGTCAAAAAAGCCAACAGGAACAATCACAGGCAGAACAGCAGCAGCACCTTGCGAAATCAAACTGGGACGCTGCCCAGCCGCGCATTGAAAAATTAGAAAACAGTGAGCCTGCTGAGAAGCTGCGTATGCCTTACGAGTTATGGCAAACCGCGGTGCAGAAAAGCGCATCCAGCGAAGAAGCATTGGCGGCGAAGCAACACATGCTGACAACCTGCACAGCCCAAAGTCAGACGGCAGATAAAGCATTGAAACTGGCGCAGGAAACCTTCGCCCAAACGAAAGCGCAGCACCAAGCGCTTGATGTGTTGATCACCGAAAAAGTCATGCCGCTCGATAACGAGATCAAACACAGTGCTCAGCGTCATCAGGAAGTCGCTGCGCAATGCCTTGCATTACAAGCCAAGTGTACAGAGCAAACCTCGGTGCGTGATGAAAAAACGCGTGCGCTTGAGGAGCAAACCCAAACGCTAGGTGCGGTCACTGCATTCCTTACTGAGCATCAATCGGCGGGGACGCTCAAGCAATACCTTGGTCAGTGGGCGCAAATGGGTCTGCAGATCCAACAAGAACACGCCGCCATGGCGGGCTTACATGAGCAAGAAAAAACGCTCACGGCCTCACTCAATGCCGACAAAGCCCGAGCGGAGAAAGACCAAAAAGAACAACTTGCTGCAGTAGCAACCAGTGAAGCGGCGAAACGCCATTGGGAAAAATTGCAACATGCCTTTGCTGAAGCGACAGAAAAGGGCGATGTGGATGCCATCGATAAGCAGCGTGAGCAGCTAAACGCTCAGCTTTCAACGCACTTTCAGTTAAGCCAGTGGCAGCAGCAATGGATTGATATTGATAGAGACAAGGTCGAGAAACAGGCGCTACGAGAGCAGCAAACAGTTTTGGTGACATCCCTAGAACAAGAGTTGGTGGCACTTCGCGGTCAGTTCAAAGACAAGAAGCAGCTTATTGACGCGCTAGGCAAACTCGTTAGTCAAGAAGAGCACCTTGCTCAGTATCGCGCCGCACTTCACCCCGAAGAGGCGTGTCCACTGTGTGGCTCGACTGAACACCCCGCGTTGACTGGTGCAGTTCTGAATGTGTCGGAAACCGTTCAAGAGAAAATGGATGCTGAAACAGCACTGAGTCAGCTGGAAGTTACAGGCAAAGAAACCGGCGTGAAGTTGGAAACATGCAAGCGTTACGTCACTGAACTTGAACAGCAATTAACGCGCACGCAATCGCAGCAAGCAGCACTAGAACACCAATGGGCCGAAACCTCTTCAGCATTGGGTATGGCGTTGTCGATACAGCAGCAAGATGCGTTTACGGCCTTCACGGACGAGCAAAAACAAGCGCGAGATACATTGACGCAAACACTGGCTCAACTAAAAGACCAAGACAAGCATCTTCAAAGTGCGAAGCAACAATGGGATGACGCAGCCCGCGCGCAAGCCGGTTTTGAACAGGCGCTGTCATTGTTGATGCTCACCATTGAAAACAATGAACGACAGTTACACGGTTTGCTCGAAGACAAGCGTCTGCGTTTAGACCAGCGCGATACTCTGCAAGCTGCTCTTAATACGCAAATTACAGACAGTGGTTACACTGCGCCTCATGCCAACACGCTGTTAACCTGGCTTGAGGAAAGAAAGCAAGATGCCAAGCTGTGGGAGCAAAACACGCAGCGTAAAGACGCGCTTGGAAAGGCGGTTGCGCTGCTGGAGTCAGAACTGGCGAGTATCTCTCGTGAGCTGAGTGCGTTGAATGAACAACTGTTAGCCGTGCAAAAAGACAGTGAGAAACTGCTTGGCACATTGAATGCTGCGCAAGCGCAACGCGATGCGCTCTTTGGCGACAAGGCAGTAGAGCAAGAAAGACAACAAAGTGCAGCGAAACTCGCAAGCGCTGAAGAAGCCTTGACGGTATCGCAACAACAAGCCCAACAGTGCCAAGGTGATTTGCGAGCGATTCAAGCAGAAACGAGCAGCTTAGAGCAGGCCCTTAGTAGCCAAAGAGAAGATACGAAAAGCAAAGAAGCTACGTGGAATGAACGCTTGCTAGCTTCTCCTTTCACGTCGCTTGATGCCTTCCAGTCTGCCTTGTTGCCGGAAGAAGAAAAGCAGCAACTGTTGGCAGAAAAGCGCCAGCTAGAGAATGCGTTAGAAGGCGCGAAAGTGTTGCTTCAAAAAGCGCAACGTCATGTGGCAGAGGTGCTTGAGCATGAGAATGCCGAGCAATTGCATCAAACACCATTGGATGAGGTAGAAACGGCGCTTCAAGCGCAAACGGACGTGTTGAACCAATTGGCAAAACGCAGCGGTAAACTTAGCAATGAATTGTCATCAGACAAGCAACGCCGAGAGAGTCAGAAAACCTTGTTTGAAGAGATTGAACGCCTTCGTGCTGACTATGATGATATCCAGTATTTACACGCATTGATCGGTTCGCAAAAGGGCGATAAATTCCGCAAATTCGCCCAAGGTTTAACGTTGGATAATCTGGTCTACCTTGCCAACAAACAGTTGGAGCGCATTCATGGTCGTTATCTGCTGAACCGTAAGCAGGGAGAGGGCTTAGAACTGAGTGTGCTTGATACCTGGCAAGGCGACATTGAGCGTGACACGAAAACCTTGTCCGGCGGTGAAAGCTTCTTGGTGAGCTTGGCGCTTGCACTGGCGCTGTCTGATCTCGTGAGCCATAAGACCAGCATTGATTCGCTTTTCCTTGATGAAGGGTTTGGCACGCTAGACAGTGAAACCCTAGACATTGCGCTGGATGCGCTCGACAGTTTGAATGCCTCTGGCAAGATGATTGGTGTGATCAGTCATATTGAAGCCATGAAGGAACGTATTCCGACACAATTGCGTGTGACGAAGAAGGCCGGGTTAGGGATCAGTGAGCTAGAAAATCACTATCGCGTTGTGCCGTTGTAATCTTGCTGAAGGCGACATTTTCCGTGGCCTGTCGTGAAAAGACGACAACGGAGATATTTTTCTGTGCTGTGATTGCTCGTGATGGGTCACAAAAATGTCATAATATAATCACATAATGGCGTCAAAGAAATAAACGTTAACTGGATTATTAAATAATGGTAAGACGGATTCTTGTTGTAGAAGACGAAGCACCGATTCGTGAAATGTTGTGTTTTGTACTAGAGCAAAAAGGCTATCAGGCCTTAGAAGCAGAAGACTATGACAGCGCGCTGGAAAAGATCTGCGAGCCGTACCCGGAATTAATCCTCATGGATTGGATGTTGCCAGGCGGTTCAGGGATTAACCTGATTAAGCACCTTAAACGCGACGAGCTTACACGTCAGATCCCCGTTGTTATGCTGACAGCGCGCGGTGAAGAAGAAGATAAAGTGCGCGGTTTGGAAGTGGGCGCAGATGATTACATCACCAAGCCATTCTCACCGAAAGAACTGATGGCCCGTCTAAAAGCGGTCATGCGTCGCGTGTCACCCACCTCATTGGATGACGTTATCGATGTACAAGGTTTGAAATTAGACCCTGTATCGCACCGTGTAACGGCAAATGATAAGCCGCTCGATATGGGCCCGACTGAATTTAAAATGCTGCACTTCTTCATGACGCATCAAGAACGTGTTTATAGCCGTGAACAACTGCTAAACAACGTTTGGGGCACTAACGTTTATGTTGAAGATCGTACAGTAGACGTGCATATTCGTCGTTTACGGAAAGCGCTAGAAGAAGAAGGTCACGACAAACTGGTTCAAACCGTTCGTGGCGCAGGTTACCGCTTCTCGACACGCTCTTAATCCTCACGGATACGCTTTCATATTGTCATCCAATGGCCACTGGGTGACAGATTGGAGACATAGATGGTCGAAAGACTCACTTGGAAGAAGCTGGCTCTTGAGCTGGCTTTTTTTTATTTACCTTGGTTCATCATCGGATGGTTCTTTGGCGGCTTGCCTTGGCTTCTGCTTCTCGCCACCGTGCTTGTTTTGTTATGGAACTTTTACCACCAGCTAAAGCTCTCTGATTGGCTTTGGAAAGAGCGCAGCCTCACGCCGCCTTCCGGCTCCGGCAGTTGGATGCCGTTGTTTAACGGCATTTACCGCCTTCAAAAACGTAACCGTCGTCGCCGGAAAGAGTTGGCTAACCTGATCCGCCGATTTAGAAACGGTGCCGAATCTTTGCCCGATGCCGTTGTCGTGTTTGAACATGATGGCTCTATTGTGTGGTGTAACAAGCTGGCTCAAGAGCTATTGGGTTTTCGTATGCCTGATGATGCGGGGCAATACATTGCAAACCTGATTCGTACGCCAGAATTTATCGACTACCTTTCACGTGCTGAATTTGGTGACGCGTTCGAAATGCGTTCGCCGTTGCTTGCCTCTAAAACTCTCGAGTTTCGAACCATGCCCTACGCCGAGGGTGAATACTTGATGGTGGTGCGTGACATCACGCAGTTGAAACAACTCGAAGGCATGCGCAGAAACTTCTTTGCTAACGTTTCCCATGAACTGCGTACGCCGATGACGGTATTACGCGGTTATTTGGAAATGTCTGAAGACCCTGACATGCTACAAGGCCCAATGTGGGATAAAGCCCACGGGGTGATGACCGAACAACTCTCACGTATGGAAGGGCTGGTGGAGCAATTGCTGACACTCTCTAAAATAGAAGCCAGCGTGAAAATTGCCCTCGACCAGAAAGTGAATGTTCCCGCGATGTTGGATGTGCTTGAAAAAGAGGCGCAAACATTGAGCGGCGACCAAGCTCATACCTTTGAGTTCGATGTTGATCATTCCCTTCAAGTGCTGGGAGATGATGATCAGTTACGCAGTGCCATTTCCAACTTGGTGTACAACGCTGTGAAACACACGCCGGAGGGGGCTGCGATTAAAGTGCGTTGGTACCGCTCATTGAAAGGTGCGCGTCTGGAAGTGATAGACTGTGGTGAAGGTATTGCACCGCAGCATATTGATCGCCTGACAGAGCGTTTCTATCGGGTTGATAAGGCACGTTCACGCCAAACCGGTGGCAGTGGCTTGGGTTTAGCCATCGTGAAGCACGCCTTGAACCACCATGAATCGGAACTTGAGATCCGAAGCCAAGTAGGCAAAGGCAGTGTGTTCTCCTTCACCTTACCGGAGCGTTTGTCATGCTAAGGCGCGTTGCGAGTATTCTGTTAGCCGTGAGCACATTGGTGACAGGTGCGCTTGCGACAAGCTCTGTGGCTAACGCGGACGATCATTTGCCGTTGTATTACCGCACTGACGACATTTCGGGAAACCTGTCGACGGTAGGTTCTGATACCTTGGCCAATCTTGTCACGCAATGGGGCGCGCTGTTTAAGCAATACTACCCCAATGTTAACATGCAAATTCAAACCGCAGGTTCTTCCACTGCTGTGCCGGCGTTGATCGAATCAACGGCGCAGTTCGGTACGATGAGCCGCAAAATGCGCGCGAAAGAAATCGAGCTGTTTGAGCGTAGGTATGGCTATCCGCCGACCGCGATAAAAGTGGCGATTGATGCCATGGCGATTTTCGTTCACCAAGATAACCCTGTCGAAAGCGTGTCTCTTGATGATGTGGATGCATTGTTTTCAGAAACCCTGCGCTGCGGCTCCACACAACGCATAACCCGCTGGGGACAAATGGGGCTGGAAGGCAGCTGGGAAAAACGCAGTATTCAGTTGTTTGGCCGAAACTCGGTGTCCGGTACGTATGGTTTTTTCAAAGATGAAGCCCTATGTGACGGGGATTTCCGTGCCGATGTCAATGAACAGCCCGGTTCTGCGTCTGTGGTGCAGTCGGTGAGCTCTTCTCTCAATGCCATTGGCTATGCTGGCGTCGGTTATCGCACTGCAGGGGCAAAAATGTTGCCGCTGAACGTGAAGGGAGAGTTTATCTATGCGACGGCAGACAATGTAACGTCGGGCGTTTATCCACTTTCCCGTTACCTTTATGTGTACGTGAACAAAGTGCCAGATAAGCCATTGCAAAGTATGGAAGCTGAGTTTGTTAAGATGATGCTTTCTCGCCAGGGGCAGGCGTTGGTTGCATCTGAAGGGTTTGTTGCCCTCCCTCATACCGTGATTGAAGAGCAACTGGAGTTGGTGGGATTGGATTGACTCTGTCAGGTCATTGAACATGAAAAGCCGAAGCATCTGTTTCGGCTTTTCGTTTTTCGAGCCTTGATGGCTTAGGTTTGAGCGCAGTGTTCGGCCCTGTTTTATTCTGTGATATCCAGCGTCCAGCCTGCATTTTGCCATAGCGTTTGCTCAGCAATTAAATCGGCTTCGAGGAGTCTATTTTGGCTCAGCCATTCTTTGGGAAAACACAGTGTCCAAGCGTCATCGCTCACAGTCAGTTTAACGTCGGGTAACGGATCGTCGGAGCGTTGAACATTTAACACACACGCCAACCGAAGTGACCTGATGAGGGGGAAGATATGCTTGGATTTAAACAACGTAAAATCAGGCATTTCACCAAGCTTCAGTGCTTTCCGATGGAAGCGTGCAAGGGTAGCAAGCACGGTTTGCTGCTCTTGGTTAAAGCCCGGGAGGTTGGTGTTCTGCAATATGTAGGCAGAATGCTTATGAAAACCAGAGTGCGAGATACTTAGTCCCACCTCATGAAGCTGCGCAGCCCAACTTAGCAGTACTGACAACTCTGTTTTCTTCGGGCTTAATTGCGGCTCTGCTTGGTGATATAAACTGGATGCGACTTGCTGTACACGGTCGGCATGTTGACCATCAATATGGTATCGCTCTGCCAAATCCGCGGCAGTACGGCTTCGAATATCACTGTGTTGGAAACGATCTTCCATTTCATACAGTAAGCCTTCGCGCAGTGCGCCGTCTGAAAACACCATTCTCTCAATCTTTAAAGCGCGAAAAACGCCAGACAAGATGGCGAGCCCTGCTGCGAAGACAGGTTGTCTGTCGGGTGGCAGTCCCGGTAAATTGATCTCGTCGCTATGCTTGAACGTGAGTAAGGCTTCGATAAGGGTGTCGAGTCGCTTACGTGTGATCTGCCCATCTTCATGCCCAGACGCAATCAACACTTCACGAATGGACTTAATGCTGCCCGATGAACCCACGGCTTCGTTCCAACCGAATCGAATGTATTGCCTTGCAATGCTTTCGAGCTTCAATTCAGCTGCAAGCTGTGCCGAAGCAAATCGTTTCGCTGAGAGTTGCCCGTCTTTGAAAAAGCGCGCATTAAAGCTGACACAGCCCATGTGTTTGCTGTTCGTGAGGGCGGCGTAGAAGTCGCGGCCGATAACCAACTCGGTGCTGCCACCACCGATATCAACCACCAACTTTTTCCCTTCACCGGGTTGTGTGTGACTGACGCCCATGTAGATCAGGCGTGCTTCTTCAATGCCTGGGATGATCTCGATAGGATAGGGGAATACGCTAGCTGCGCGCTGCAAAAACACATGGCTGTTCTTCGCCTCTCGAAGCGTAAACGTTGCAGCGACACGCACGTTTGTTTCATCAAACCCTTGCAGGCGTTCTGCAAACATACCTAAGCACTCAATGCCGCGAGTGATGGCGGCATTGTCTAAGTTCTGATGGCTGTCTAATCCAGACGCTAATCTGACACGCTGTTTGTGTCGGCTGATGATTTGTAGCCCTTGCCCGACGACGCGGGCAACGACCATATGGAAGCTGTTGGAGCCGATATCAATGGCTGCAATTTCTCTTGGCTTTTCTGCGCTAACGTCGTCATTCATTCTTTTGTTTGTCCGCTTGCCGTTTTTCTGCTCGTTCTACTTGTTTAAGGTAATCATAAATGGCAATTTGCGAGCGAACTTTTTTGCGATTTCCGCGTTTTACATACGAATTTGACATATCTTTGTCCAAAACGCGCGCCTTCGCACGGTCGAGGAATTGAATTTCAAGAATGTCCATGATGCGTTGTTTCAAGCGTTCATCTTTGATTGGTGTTGCAACTTCAATGCGATTGTCGATGTTGCGTGTCATCCAGTCAGCCGAAGAAATGTAGACATCGCGCTCCCCGCCATTTTCAAAAGCGAAGACACGTGGGTGTTCAAGGAAGCGGTCAATGATACTAATGGCGCGAATATTTTGGCTTAGGCCTTTAACCCCAGGGATCAATGAACACATCCCGCGAATGATCATACGTATCTTCACGCCTTCACTGCTGGCTTTGTAGAGCAAATTTACCAGCCCCGGATCCACAAGGTTATTGACCTTGAGAGTGATCCCCGATTTGCGCTTAGCACGGGCATGTTCAATTTCGCGTTCAATGAGCTTGTAAAGGCGGCTGCGCGAATTGCGTGGGGAAACGATAAGGTTGGAAAACTTAACCGGCTTGTAAGGGTTCTCTATGAAATTGAATACCTTGCGCACTTCGGTGGTTAGTGTTTTATCGGCAGTAAATAAGGAAAAATCCGTATAGACACGCGCGGTTTTCTCATGGAAGTTACCCGTACCTATGTGCGCATATTCTTGAACGCCATCTTCTTCGCGGCGAGAAATGAGACACAGCTTCGAGTGAATTTTTAACCCGGGTGTACCGAAGACGACTTTGACGCCCGCGTCCGTTAATACGCGAGCCCATTCAATGTTCGCTTCCTCATCAAAACGGGCTTGAAGTTCAACCACCACAGTGACGCGTTTACCGTTGTTTGCTGCATCAATCATCGAACTTATGATGCGGCTGTTTTTCGCAACGCGGTAGATGTTGATGCGAATGCTGCGAACTTTCGGATCGAACGAAGCTTGGCGAACCAATTCCGTCATGTGTCTGAAGGTGTGGTAAGGATAATACAAGAGCACATCGCGTTCTCGAATCGCATCAAATGCGTTGTTGTGGCGCACAAAGTCGGTCGATTCAATGGCGGGTAACGCGGGATTTTCAAGATACTTCATCCCCACATTCGGGAAACCAATGAAGTCTTTGAAGTTATGGTAGCGCGCACCAGGAAGAACGCTGTCGTAATCAGAAATCTTCAGCATTTTAATGATGCGTTCAATCATCTCTTCTGGCATGTCCCTTTGATAAACGAAACGCACTGGAAGGGCGGTTAAACGCTGGTCTAGGCTGTCGGACATGTTTTCGAGTAAGCTGTGGTCGACTTCATGTGTTAAGTCATATTCCGCATCCCTCGTCATTTTCATGGCATAGGCTTCGACGTGGTCATAGTCGAAGAAACCACGAAAGATCTCGTCAAGACAAAGACGAATGATGTTGTCGAGTAAGATGATGGTCTTACGGCGACGCTTGCCTTTGGGTTCCGGTACTTTGATGAAGCGTTCAACTTCATCTGTTGGGATCTCGATTAACGCATAACGCGTCGGTTGTCCCTCTTTTTTAAGCTCGACGGCGAGGTAGGAGTAGGCGTCTTTCAAGAAAGACAGCACGTCCATTTTTTCGGTTAGGATGATGGGCGTGATATGAGGAAGAAGACTGCTGACGAAAAAGCGTTTGAGCCAGTTTTGCTGGTACTCCGTTAACTGCCGTTCATTGACCAAGAAGATATGGCGGCGTGCCATCTCGAGCAATATATCGTTATAAAGATGGTCAAAATCTTGATTGAGTTTAAGCACCTTTTCTTGGATTTTACTCATCAGTTCACGAACGTCCGCGTCGCCGCGTTGCTCTTCGCTAATGATGAGTCGGCGTTTTACATCGGCAAATCTCACCTGATAAAACTCATCAAGGTTGCTTGAGAAAATACCGAGAAAGCGAACGCGCTCAATGATTGGAACGCTTTTGTCTGCCGCTTCTTGCAATACCCTTTCGTTAAACGATAACCAGCTTAGTTCTTTATCTATGAAAAGCTTGTCAGCACTCATCCTTCCCTTTCCTACTCATTCAGATATCGCTGACGTCAAACTCCACGATAAGATCATCAGACAAGCCTTCCAATGCTTCTCCGAGATCCGATAAAGGAATTGAGTTTGCGATATCAAGATCGAAATCTGCCGTGAATATCATGCCACCAGAATTAGCGGCACTTTGTGCATGGCTTTTTAGTTTGTTGATATTAATGCCAAATTTTGCAATTTCTCGCGTAACCTCTTGAATAATGCCCGAGCGGTCATTGCCTGTCACTGTGAGAGAGTGTGTAGTGCTATCTGGTTCGGATTGACGCGGCGTATCCGCTATCAGCACGTCGAGTTCAGGAATGCTGTTCAGTGCTTTTGCGAGCGACTCCGCATCTTCATTTTTAATGTCTACTTGCACGATCCCGGCGAACTTACCTGCGAGCTTACTCAGGCTACTCGCTTGCCAGCTGCCGTGATGTTGAAATACGGTATCGGAGAGTGTTTCGACAAGCCCTGGTCTATCTTTGCCAATCAGGGTGATCACTAGCTGCTTCATGGTTAATCCTTAACATCTGCGTCGGTGGGTCTTCCATTATTAAAGCAGGTCTATGGCATGTCCACTGACGCGTTAATGAGTCAGTAGGAAGTGTGTCTTGAGTCAATGTTAACAAAGGCGTCGAGACCTTTTGTTTTCGCCTTTTTTACTTGCTATGTGGTTTACATATTTATGCACTGTCACATTTATGTCATCAAAAGGACATAATATGAGCCACTAAATTCAGATTCAGAGGTACCAATGGCAAACGCCGCCAATGTGCTGACACAAGGTGATCCTCGTCGGCGCTTGAAAGACAAACTTGCTCGCTTATCCGTTATCGGTGGCGGGTTAGTCGTGCTTTTTGCGTTGCTATTGATTTTCTTCTACCTCGCATATGTTGTGTTTCCGCTTTTCAAAAAACCAGATGTGACGATTGATACGCGTCTGGAATTGCCTCTTTCTGGTGTGCCTGCACAGCTCGGCATTGATGAAAATAACCAGTTTGGTTTTCGCTACTCAAATTCAGGTGAGTTGATCGTTTTTTCGTTAAACGAGAAACCCGAAATACTTCTTCAGCAGCAACTTGCGTTTTCGCCAACCAGCTTTTTTGCGGCATCGACGGCAGCAGACAAAGTGGCCTATGGGCTGAAAAATGGCGAAGTGTCGTTACATCGACTCCGTTTTCTCTCTCATTATCAAAATGGTGCTCGCCAGTTCACGCCTGATATTCAGCCGCTTCGAACGGTAGATCTCAGCGACAATGAAGCACCCGTCTCATCGGTGTCTTTCTCGATGGAAGGCGAGCATTTACTCGTGGCGGGTATTGTTGACGATGCGCTAGTCATTTCAGTCCAAGATCAAGGGAAAGAAACGCGTCGCGCTGTTTTTTCAGCATCGCCGGATACAACCGTGCTAGCTGCCCATGATGGCCGGAAGGTGTATGTTCTCTCCGGATCTAAGTTGAAAATCTACAGTGTGCTTCGTCGGGATATTACGTTAAGAGAAACGGTTGATATCGAAGCGGTGACGAACCAAAAGCCACTTTCAATGACGGCATTGGCGGGCGGGCATTCGTTACTGATTCGCATGGAGAACGGTCAAATCGGGCAATGGTTTGATGTTGTGAAAGCCAATGCGAGATCGCTGACGTTAGCGCGAAGCTTTGATACGCCGCCCGGTATTATAGCGGCGGAACTGCATCGAAATGTGTTCGCGAACTTATCAGATTTCGGAAAGTTAACCTTGTGGCATGCGCCGAGTGAAACTGATGACCGCTTTTCCTTCTCGGGGTTAGGTAAAGGTGTAGACGCATTTTCATTTTCGCCACGTGCTGATCGCCTGATCGTAGAGCAAGGCAATAGATTGACTTTGTTGGATGTTGATAATCCGCACCCCGATGTGAGCATCAGATCGTTGTGGAGCAAGATCTGGTATGAAGGCTACAGCGAGCCTGATTATGTGTGGCAATCAACATCTGGCGACGAATCTTTTGAAGGAAAGTTGAGTGCTGTTCCTGTCGTGTTCGGGACGATAAAAGTGGCGGCGTTTGCCCTTCTTTTTGCCGTGCCTTTGGCGGTAGGTGGTGCGATCTATACGGCATACTTCATGCCATCGGGCTTACGTAAAGTTGTGAAGCCGACGATTGAGATCATGGAGGCTCTGCCGACCGTCATTCTCGGCTTTCTTGCAGGGCTTTGGCTTGCGCCTATCGTTGAGACCCATTTGCCCGCTGTCTTGCTTATCTTCTTCGCGTTGCCAATTGCATTCCTCGTCACCGCGTTTGCTTGGGCTGAATTACCACGGTCAGTGAGAAAACACCTACCAAGTGGTGGGCACCTGTTTGTACTTATTCCGCTCATTCTCGTCCTAGGGTATGGGGCGTTTGCGATCGGCCCATACATTGAAGCGCAATATCTCGGTGGTGATAGTCGTGTCTTTGTGACTGATGTGCTTGGCGTAAACTTTGATCAACGAAATGCCATCGTGGTGGGATTGGCGATGGGGTTTGCTGTCGTTCCTACGATTTTTACCATCGCGGAAGATGCGATCTTCTCTGTGCCTAGCCACCTGACGAATGGCTCTCTCGCATTAGGTGCAACCCATTGGCAAACCCTCACACGTGTAGTGTTGCTCACGGCAAGTCCGGGTATTTTCTCCGCAGTGATGATGGGATTAGGCCGTGCGGTTGGTGAAACCATGATTGTTTTGATGGCGACGGGTAACACGCCGTTGATGGAATGGAACCCCTTTGAAGGGCTGCGTACCTTGTCGGCTAACATTGCGGTTGAAATGCCTGAGTCTGAAGTGGACAGTTCCCATTACCGTGTATTGTTCCTTACCGCGTTTATCTTGTTTAGCTTCACCTTCTTATTTAATACGATCGCTGAGTTTGTTCGTCAGCGTTTGCGGGAGAAATACCGTGCGTTGTAATGGTTCTATTTCCCCATCAAAGCGTATGTTAGTGGGGCGCAACTATGTTTAAGCGCTTAAATCGAAGCTCCCCTTGGGTATGGATGTCTGCTGGCATGGTCAGCTTGTGTCTTATTGCCGTGTTGGGGGTCATGCTGCTGATTGGCTGGAAGGGGCTTGCCTATTTTTGGCCGTCACCGGTTTACCAATTTGAAATCGATACACCGAATGGTGTTGAGACATTTATTGGTGAAATTTATGGCACTGAAAATGTCTCGTCAAACCAACTTCAAGAAGCCGGGATTACACTGAAAAACCCTGCACAGCTTGACCACACACGCTTGCTGATTAAGATTGCGAACCGTGAGCGCGAGGCCCATGATTTTATCTCAGTGCTGGAGCAAAACCTGCTTTCTCAAAAAGCCTTGGCAGACATCGCGGTGGTAGAGCGCGTTGAAAACGGCGCATTCTTCGGCATTCCAAGTGGCTATATGCAAGATGGAAAACTGCTCGATAAAGCGCTTACGCCAAGTGTGATAGAACAAAAAGTTATGTTGGCAAGTGAACATCGTGACGAAATTTCGCTGATTGAGCATACTGAAATCGGCAAGGTTAGCCATGCGTTAAATGCTCTTCGTAAAGAGGAACGCACGTTCCTTAAAGCGGGTGAGTCTGTGCCTGAAAAGGTACAAGATGACATGGCGGCCCTTAAATCTCGCTATGCTGGGTTGGAAGTGACGCTCGCGTCATTGCGCACTGAAATGTCGTTGGACAGCTTAATCGTAAAAGATCGCAATGGTCAGTCTGTCATGATACCTATCAATGACGTGCTTTCTGTCTGGTATCCCAATGCGATGGGGTGGCATGAAAAGTTAGGGCACTGGCTGGTTCACATCGGGCGATTTGTCAGCGAAGACCCGCGCGAAGCAAACTCTGAAGGTGGTGTGTTTCCTGCCATTTTTGGTACCGTGTTGATGGTGCTGCTGATGTCAGTCATGGTGATGCCACTTGGCGTGCTATCTGCGGTATACCTGCATGAATATGCCAGCAAGAATGCATTTACTCGCATGATCCGAATTGCGGTTGTGAACTTGGCGGGCGTGCCGTCGATTGTTTATGGCGTGTTTGGGTTGGGCTTTTTCGTCTATTTCGTGGGCGGCAACATTGATGCCCTGTTTTATTCGGATGATTTACCCAACCCAACATTTGGTACCCCCGGTATCCTCTGGTCTTCATTAACTTTGGCGATTTTGACCTTGCCGGTTGTGATTGTATCGACTGAAGAGGGGCTAGCGCGTATTCCTTCGTCTGTACGTCATGGCTCAATGGCGCTCGGCGCAACACAATCAGAAACCTTGTGGCGAATCGTTTTGCCTATGGCAAGTCCTGCGATTATGACGGGCTTGATTCTGGCTATTGCACGAGCGGCAGGGGAAGTTGCACCTTTGATGTTAGTAGGGGTGGTGAAAGTGGCACCGAGTCTACCGCTTGATGGTAACTTCCCGTTTCTTCACCTAGATAGAAAGTTCATGCATCTGGGTTACCATGTATATGACGTGGGCTTCCAAAGTCCGAACATTGAGTCGGCAAGACCGTTGGTATACGCGACATCGTTTTTATTGGTTACCGTGATTGTGAGTCTGAACTTAGCGGCGATTACCATTCGTAACCATCTGCGCGAGAAATATCGTGCGCTTGAACAAGAAGTGTAATTCTTCAAGAGGAACCGATAGCGAAATGATCTCTATCAATGCCAACATTGGATTGCCTGGCCCGGTTGATCTGTCATCACTGCCTGATGAACAGACGGCATTGGTGATCAAACATCTCAACCTGCACTACGGCAATACTCAGGCATTGTTCGATATCAATATGCGTATTCCCAAAGGGAAAGTCACCGCATTTATCGGTCCGTCAGGGTGTGGCAAATCGACGCTGCTCCGTTGCATTAACCGCATGAATGATTTGGTTGATGGTTGCCGTGTAAACGGCGAAATATCGCTGAACGGGATGAACATCTACAATGAAGACGTGGATGTACCCGCATTGCGTCGACAAGTTGGCATGGTGTTTCAACGCCCAAATCCCTTCCCTAAATCCATTTACGAAAACGTGATTTATGGTCTTCGTCTTCAAGGTGTAAAAAATGCGCGTACATTGGATGATGCGGTTGAACGTTCTCTGCGTGGTGCGGCATTGTGGGATGAGGTGAAAGACCGCCTTCATGAAAATGCCTTTGGTTTGTCTGGTGGTCAGCAACAACGCTTGGTAATTGCAAGAGCGATTGCTATTGAGCCCGAAGTTCTGCTTCTTGATGAACCAACATCGGCACTCGACCCTATCTCCACACTGACCATTGAAGAATTGATCAATGATTTAAAGCGTGAATTCACCGTGGTGATTGTTACGCACAATATGCAGCAAGCAGCACGTGTTTCTGATCAAACCGCGTTTATCAATTTAGGGAAATTGGTAGAATATGCGGATACAGATACGTTGTTCACCACACCCAAGAACAAGCAAACAGAAGATTATATTACTGGCCGTTACGGCTAAGGATTTTACGTAGATGGATAACCTCAACATCAGCCGTCATATTTCAGGTCAGTTCAATGCTGAGCTTGAATCTATTCGCACGCATGTTTTAGCGATGGGAGGGCTGGTGGAGCGTCAGTTAACGGATGCGCTGCGCGCGATGCATTATCAAGATGCTGATCTTGCAAAGCAAGTGATCAAAGAAGATCACAAGGTTAACTCGATGGAAGTGGCGATCGATGAAGCCTGCACGAGGATCATCGCAAAGCGTCAGCCAACGGCGGGTGATCTGCGATTGGTGATTGCTATCATCAAAACCATCACGGATTTAGAGCGCATTGGTGATGTCGCTGACAGCATCGCGAAAATGGCACTGGATAACTTTTCAAACCATCAGCAGCCGTTCTTAGTATCCCTTGAGAATCTTGGGCAGAAAGCCGCACGAATGCTGCATGATGTGCTGGATGCGTTTGCGCGCATGGACGTTGATGCGGCCATGAAAGTTTACCACTCTGATGATCAACTCGATAAAGAATACGAAGCGATTATTCGTCAGCTTATGACCTACATGATGGAAGACCCGCGCTCTATTCCTAACGTATTGAAAGTGATGTGGTCTGCTCGTGCGATTGAACGCGTTGGGGATCGTTGCCAGAACATTTGCGAATACATTATTTACTTCGTAAAAGGCAAAGACATCCGACACACGAACAAAGAGCAGCTTGAAAAAATGCTCAAGTAGGTTGCTACTTCACGTCGCTCTGATAGAAAAAAACCCGCAGCAGCGGGTTTTTTCGTAAAGGGGAACGCGTTAGCGAATGGCTTCAAAGAAACGGGTGCCGGGTTGATAATCGCCTTTCATGCCGACCAATTGGTTGCTGTCGTCGAATGACAAGATCAATTCCTTTTGTTCTGGCGCATCATGCCCAGGTTTTAGGTATTGCACAAAATACCAAGTATTTGGATAGCCTGATTCTACTAACATTGGGGGACCAAGTAAGAATTTTACTTGTTCCTTGGTCATGCCAAACTTGAGTTCTTCAACTGCATTTTGGTCGATGTAGTTTCCCTGATTAATATCTATGCGGTAAACCAACTTGTTAGCAAGAGAACAGCCAGTAAGGCTGGCTAAAACAAGTGATACCACAGCGATGTTTTTCCAACGCATGACTTCTTACTTCATTTCCAAAATAGGGCTCGATGATAAACAAGCTATTACGAGAAGTAAAAATCTCTTGCTTGAACTTGTCAGTTCGACCGTGCTATTTCCAAAAAGTTTCTTATCTTAGACCGAGAAAACCTATAAATCTGAAAATCATGCAGCGATCAGTAGCTCGCGTGCATTGGCCAGCGTGTGCTCTGTGATTTCACTGCCACCAAGCAAGCGTGCGAGTTCTTGAACGCGTGACGACACGTCCAGCGGCACCATGCTTGTTGTGGTGTTGCCTTTGTTGCTGGTCTTGGTGACAAACATTTGTTGATGGCCACAACCCGCCACTTGCGGCAAGTGGGTAACACACATTACCTGTGTGGATTCGCCAAGCTTTCTGAGTAATCGGCCTACGATAGCGGCTGTTGGGCCACTAATGCCGACATCGACCTCATCGAAAATCAAACTTGGGGTGTCGACTTTCTGTGCCGTGATCACTTGAATCGCCAGAGAGATACGTGACAATTCACCACCCGATGCCACTTTTCCAAGCGCCTGCATAGGCTGTCCTGGGTTGGTGGAAACCAGCAATTCAATGCTATCTACACCCAGAGGTGACAAATTGTTATCAGGGTGACTTTCTAATGCGATATGGAATTTACCGTGCTCCATGCTTAATTCATGCATGCTGGAAGAAATCAGTTTGTCTAATTCCTTCGCGTAACGTTTGCGACTCTTACTGAGTTTTTCCGCAGCAACCAAACACGCCTGATATTTAGCATCAACGTCTGCAGCCATTTGCTCAATTTTTTCATCGCTGCTGTTAAAGGTTTCTAGCTCAGCCACCAGAGATTGGTGGGCGGCAAACAGTGCATCAGGGGCAACTTGGTGTTTGCGCGACAAACGGAGAATGGTTGCCATGCGTTCATCGAGGTAGCTAAGGCGCGATGGGTCCATGTCGAGTCGATCCATGTAGCTGGAAATCTCGTGCGTTGTTTCCTGAACCTGAATATAGGCTTCATCTAACATTTGGGTCAGTTCAGAAAAGCGTGAATCCATCGCCGCAAGTTCAGCGAGCTTATGCTGTGCAAACTGCAGCAACGACATGGCATTGTTATTGTCATCTTCGCTGAGCGCTTGAAGCACACTTTGGCTACAAATGGCGATGTCACCGCAATTGGAAAGGCGTTTGTGTTCTTCTTCTAATTCTGGGTATTCATTTTCACCCAGTGCTAACTCGTTAAGCTCATTCACTTGGTATTCAAGAAGCTGCTTTTGCGCTTCGAAGGCATCTTTGTTTTTTTCGAGTTGCTTAAGCTCATTTCTTGCCGCGCGCCACGTTTGATAGCGCTGTCGCATGGTATGAAGTAGGTTTTGATGGCCAGCGTACTGATCGAGCAAGGTAAGCTGATAGTCGTTACGCATTAACAGTTGGTGTGCATGCTGACCATGGATGTTGATTAGATGCTGACCAAGTGATTTTTGCTGAGACGCTGGCACCGGGCTGCCATTGATGAATGCGCGAGAGCGTCCTTCTTTGGTGATGACACGTCGAAGAATGCACTCATCACCATCGACAAGCTCGTTGTCTTCGAGCCAGCGTCGAGCAGCAGGGTTATTCTGCAAATTAAACAGGGCCACAATTTCAGCTTTCTCTTCACCGGGGCGTACCATTGAAGGGTCTGAGCGATCGCCCAGGCATAGGCCAAGTGCATCAATCGCAATAGATTTACCTGCACCTGTTTCACCCGTGATGGTGGTCATTCCTTTGTGAAAGTCGAGTTCCAACGCTTTAACAATGGCAAAGTTCTGAATCGTAATGTGCGCCAGCATGTATGAATACCTGTATTAATCATCACCTGTTGATATGTACAGTATATACTGTGATTACATACAGTAAAGTTGTTCAGTGTGCTGCGAATGAGAAAAATGTGACTCTGATAACAAAAAGAGCAGGCTAAACCTGCTCTTTTTGTGCGAATGGAGGGGCACTAAAACAGTTTATTCGACCATCCGAGTTTTGTTCGCAGTGTTTTGTAATAGCTGTAATTTTTAGGGTGAATCAGCTGCAAAAACGATGGGCTGCGATAGATGTGAACTTCATCTCCAGGATTGACGGGCAAAGAAACTTGGCTGTCACAGCTGACTTCCAACGTGCTTCCATTGTCCGGAGAAACCACCAATTTAATGTGGCGGTTTGCATCGACAACCAGTGGTCGGCTTGAGAGCGTATGCGGAAACATAGGAACCAATGAAATTGCATCAAGACTTGGCGAGAGAATCGGCCCACCACCGGATAGGCTATATGCAGTCGACCCTGTTGGTGTTGAAATGATCAAGCCATCTGAACGCTGAGAGAAGGCGAAGTTATCATCGATATACACTTCAAACTCAATCATGTGTGCAACTTGGCCGGGGTGAAGCACGGCTTCATTAAGGGCTGCGTTATGGCTCTTAATCTGCCCATGACGGTGCACTTCCGCTTCTAACAAGAAACGATGTTCCTCGACAAAGTCACCTTGCAAAACAGACGTTAGCGCTTCTTCGTAATCATCAGGATCAATGTCGGTCAGAAAGCCAAGGTTGCCGCGGTTAATACCAATAACAGAAATATCGAAACGCGATAAAACGCGCGCTGCGCCCAGCATGTTGCCATCACCACCAATGACAATCGCAAGATCGGCTTTTTCGCCTAGGGAAAGTAAGTCGTGAAAATCTTGCGCTGGAATATTTAAGTAATTATCGAGCCGGTTGTCGACCAATGTGCGATAACCTTGCTCAGTAAGCCACTGGTAAAGACTCTCGTGAGTCGCTACCGCCTCCGGATTTCTTGGCTTACCAACCAGAGCGATAGTACTGAAACGCTTTGACATCTTATTGATCCTGCGCCATTTAGAGGCTCGATTATAAGTTATTGATAAAAGCTTGTCGTGCTTTGCCACGAATGACACCTTGAAACACAGGCATACATCCCCATAATAAGCAAAACTGTCGAGATTGATTTCCCAATATCGTTTTTTTGGGGAGTTAACACAGAGTATTGTGTCGGAGAGAGCATGAGCAAAGAAGAAAATAAGATCCAGGAAGAAGAATTGCAAAACGACGCGGTTGCGTCAGAGGACGAAAACGCCCTTGATGCAGAGACGGATGCAATGATTAGCAGGATCACCGAACTTGAAGCGGCGCTTGAAGCAAGCGAAGCGACGGTAAAAGAAC
>JBELME010000042.1:0-20785 GCA_042096095.1 Enterovibrio sp. | reverse complement strand
GTGTTGCTGCATTCGCGTTCAAAAATATATGCTCACTATCTATCGATAGGGGACTGTTATATCAAAGCTCGCACTATGCGAAAAGCCGAGCCGCATTTCTTGCTGGAATTGTGCCGTATTCTGACAAGATCAAAGTTCATCAGAAAAAAGTTACGCAAACGGTTGCGTCAGGTGTTACGTCGCTCACCTTTTTACCCTATAATACCGCCCCGAGGACCTTGTAGGAGGCTCAAAAGTGGTATCGACGTGGCTTTTCCATGAACGTTAGCAGCGATTAATCATGGGGTTAGGTCAATGTCACTTTAATCCACCGCTAACCGAGAGACGTACGCACATGGAAATTTTGCGTGGTTCCCCCGCTCTGTCCGATTTTCGAGTCAATAAACTTCTAGAAAGCTGTCAGGCGAATGATTTGCCTGTTACTGGCGTCTATGCAGAGTATACCCATTTCGCTGATATCAGCGCGCCGTTGAGTGAAGATGAACAACAAAAGTTGGCGCGTCTTCTCACGTACGGACCAACAATCGCAGAACATGCGCCAACAGGTACCTTGATTCTTGTTACGCCACGCCCCGGCACCATTTCTCCTTGGTCCTCTAAAGCGACCGATATCGCGCACAACTGCGGGTTAAACCAAATCAAACGTCTTGAGCGCGGCACGGCGTACTACGTTGAGTTGTCTGCGGCACTGACCCACGCACAAACAAGCACACTTATTGGGCTACTTCACGATCGCATGATGGAAGTGGTGTTTGCGGATATGGCAGACGCGTCCGCGCTGTTCATTGAAGCAACCCCAGCACCTGTGAAAGCCGTTGATGTGCTGAATGGTGGTCGCGACGCATTGGTTACTGCCAACGTGGAATTGGGCCTTGCGCTTGCAGACGATGAAATTGATTACTTGGTGGAAAGCTTCATCAAACTGGGTCGCAACCCGAACGACGTCGAATTGATGATGTTTGCTCAGGCTAACTCAGAGCACTGCCGTCACAAAATCTTCAACGCGGATTGGACGATTGATGGTGTTGATCAGGACAAGAGCCTGTTCAAAATGATCAAAAATACCTTTGAACATAACAGCGAATACGTGTTGTCTGCCTACAAAGATAACGCCGCTGTTATGATGGGTTCTGAAGTAGGCCGTTTCTTCCCTAACCCTGATTCTCGCCAATATAACTACCATCAGGAAGCCGCACACATCCTGATGAAAGTTGAAACGCACAACCACCCAACGGCGATTTCTCCATGGCCGGGCGCATCAACCGGTTCTGGCGGTGAAATTCGCGATGAAGGCGCAACCGGTATTGGTGGCAAGCCAAAAGCAGGTCTGGTTGGCTTCACGGTCTCTAACCTTCGTATTCCGGGTTTTGAGCAGCCTTGGGAAACCGATTTCGGCAAACCTGATCGTATCGTCAATGCGTTGGATATCATGCTAGAAGGCCCTTTGGGTGGCGCGGCATTTAATAACGAATTTGGTCGTCCTAACCTGTTGGGTTACTTCCGTACCTACGAAGAAAAAGTCACGTCGCACAACGGTGAAGAAGTACGTGGTTACCACAAGCCCATCATGATTGCGGGCGGCATGGGTAACATTCGCGAGCAACACGTTCAGAAGAAAGAAATCCCGGTTGGCGCGAAGCTTATCGTACTGGGCGGTCCTGCGATGAACATCGGCCTTGGCGGCGGCGCAGCATCGTCTATGGCGTCGGGTCAATCGGCTGAAGATTTGGATTTCGCATCAGTACAACGTGAAAACCCAGAAATGGAGCGCCGCTGTCAGGAAGTGATCGACCGTTGTTGGCAGTTGGGCGAAAGTAACCCTATCGCCTTTATCCACGATGTGGGCGCGGGCGGTATTTCTAACGCATTGCCAGAATTGGTTGATGACGGTGAGCGTGGCGGTAAATTCCAGCTACGCGATTTACCGAACGACGAACCGGGCATGAGCCCACTAGAAATTTGGTGTAACGAATCTCAAGAACGTTATGTGATGGCCGTTGCGCCAGAAAACATGGCCGTGTTCGATGCGATCTGTAAACGCGAACGCGCCCCGTATGCGGTTGTGGGTGAAGCGACAGAAGCGCGTCACCTGACTCTGGAAGACGAGCACTTCGACAACACACCAATAGACATGCCTTTGGATGTATTGCTTGGCAAGCCACCGAAAATGCACCGCGACGTGCAAACACAGAAAGTGGCAGGCAAAGCGATCGACCGTACAGGAATCTCGGTGGAAGATGCATCACTTCGCGTATTACGCCTGCCTTCTGTGGCAGAGAAAACCTTCCTTATCACCATTGGTGACCGTACGGTAACGGGCTTGGTTGCACGTGACCAAATGGTTGGTCCTTGGCAGGTGCCTGTGGCGAACTGTGCGGTAACGGCTGCGAGCTATGACACCTACCACGGCGAAGCCATGTCGATGGGTGAGCGCACGCCAGTTGCTCTGCTTGATTTCGCCGCGTCGGCACGTTTGGCTGTGGCAGAGTCACTGACAAATATCGCGTGTTCTGACATTGGTGACCTGAAACGCATCAACCTTTCAGCGAATTGGATGGCTGCAGCGGGTCACCCAGGTGAAGATGCAGGTCTTTATGAAGCCGTGAAAGCGATCGGTGAAGAGCTATGTCCAGCGCTTGATTTGACGATTCCCGTGGGCAAAGACTCGATGTCGATGAAAACCCGTTGGGAGCAAGATGGCGAGCAGAAAGAAAACACCTCACCGCTTTCTTTGGTGATCACGGCATTTGGCCGTGTGGAAGACGTGCGTAAAACCGTCACGCCACAACTTCGCACCGACAAAGGCGACAGCGCATTGTTGCTCGTTGACCTTGGTCAAGGCCAAAACCGCCTGGGTGCAACCGCGTTGGCGCAAGTTTATAAGCAGCTAGGTGATAAGCCTGCGGATGTTGATAGCCCTGAGTTACTAAAAGGTTTCTTCAACGCCATGCAAACCTTGGTACGTGACGAGAAGCTTCTTGCTTACCACGACCGTGGTGACGGTGGTCTTTATGTGACCTTGGCTGAAATGGCATTTGCGGGTCACGTTGGTCTTGACGTCGATATCAATACCTTGTCTGCGACGGGCGAGTGTGATGATGAATTGGCAGCACTGTTCAACGAAGAGTTGGGTGCGGTGATTCAAGTTCGTACTGAAGATTTGGACGTGGTGCAATCGACCTTGGCGTCTCATGGTCTAGAAGCATGTAGCCATGTGATTGGTACGCCGAGCGATGAAGATACGGTTCGCATTTGGAACGGTGACGAATTGGTGCTGGAACAAAACCGCACTGAACTTCGCACCATCTGGGCGGAAACGACCCATAAAATGCAAGCGATGCGTGACAACCCAAGCTGTGCAGACCAAGAGTTTGCGGCGAAGAAAGATGTCACTGACCCAGGCTTGAGCGCAGCGTTGTCGTTCGACGTTCAAGAAGACGTGGCTGCACCGTTCATCGCAACAGGTGCGCGTCCTCAAATGGCGATTTTGCGAGAGCAAGGCGTGAACTCGCACGTTGAAATGGCAGCGGCATTTGACCGTGCTGGTTTTGACGCGAAAGACGTTCACATGAGTGATGTCTTGAGCGGCAATGTCACGCTAGAAGGCTTCAATGGTCTTGTAGCCTGTGGCGGCTTCTCTTACGGTGACGTATTGGGTGCGGGCGAAGGCTGGGCGAAATCGATCCTGTTTAACAACATGGCGCGTGATCAGTTCGAGCGTTTCTTCCACCGCGGTGATTCATTTGCGCTGGGTGTGTGTAACGGTTGTCAGATGTTGTCGAACCTTCATGACCTGATCCCTGGCGCGGATTTATGGCCGCGCTTCGTACGCAACGAATCTGAGCGTTTTGAAGCGCGTTTCAGCTTGGTAGAAGTGCAAGAAAACCCATCCCTGTTCCTTGGTGGCATGGCGGGTTCTCGTATGCCTATCGCGGTTTCTCACGGTGAAGGCTGTGTGGAAGTGCGCCATGCTGAACACCTTGCTGCGATTGAACAATCTGGCACTGTGGCGCTGCGTTATTTGGATAACTTCGGCAACGTAACGGACAATTACCCGTCTAACCCGAACGGCTCGCCAAACGGCATCACAGGCCTCACCACAACGGACGGTCGTGTGACCATCATGATGCCGCACCCTGAGCGTGTGTTCCGTACTGTGGCGAACTCATGGCACCCAGACAGTTGGGGTGAAGACAGCCCTTGGATGCGTATGTTCCGCAATGCGCGTGTAACGCTGGGATAATTGGGTGAAGGAATCACCAAATTTGTGACACAAACCGCTGCCCACGGGTGGCGGTTTTTGATCTCATTGCATGCGGTAAGGGCGAGAGGGTATATTCCGGTGGCAATAAAGGAGAGATGCAAATGGACAGTGCAATCAGTTTTACGCTCATTCCCACGGGACAAGTTTCCTCTGAGCTATTAACCCGTTTTCCCGCTTTATCTCAACTGGATGAGATGTCTTCCGATCAAGAAGTGCCCGTGTTGGTGGCAGAAAAGGAAGGCGCGCCGGTCGCTGTGGCTGTGCTTTCGCACGCCAAGCGCCATAACGGCATCATGGTCAAAAACGCCACGTTAACCCTGCTTGAAGTGGACCAATCTTCACGATTACAGGGGATCGGTAAAACCTTGTTAAATGCGTTAGAAGCGTATGCCGCAACCATCACACACGAACTTAAAGTGGACTGTGGTGCGGTAATTGGGCGTAAGCCAATGCAGTCATTATTGACGAATTCAGGCTACCAACCGCCGTTTGCAAGCGGCGATGCGAAGCCTACCCAATGGAAAAAATCTCTGACTTGAGCCGATACGACGCACGAATGTGAGAGTGAAAGCTGCGCGCTATCCCTCACCTCGGGTTACAATTAACACCATAGCGTTAAACGAATTTATTGATGATATTGCTGGTTCGGTTGCTAGGGATCGGCACTTATAGGGAATGCGACATGAAAAAAATCGAAGCGATTATTAAACCATTCAAGCTAGATGACGTCCGTGAAGCGTTAGCTGAAGTGGGTATTACGGGTATGACGGTATCTGAAGTGAAAGGTTTTGGCCGCCAGAAAGGCCACACCGAGCTTTATCGTGGTGCTGAGTACATGGTCGACTTTCTGCCGAAAGTGAAGCTAGAAATCGTGGTTGCGGCTGATATGGCTGAACAGTGCGTTGATACCATTGTTGAAACCGCGCAAACCGGAAAAATTGGCGACGGCAAAATTTTCGTCACCGAAGTGGAGCGTGTTGTTCGTATCCGTACGGGTGAAGAAGACGAAGAAGCGGTGTAAGCTTCGCGCTTAGCGATATCGAAGGCCTCCCATTGGGAGGCCTTTTTGTTTCAAATGATTGCTTTGGTGGGGGCAAGCGTATTCAGTAACACACCACGTAACGGTCTGGGCGGTGGTTCATGGTAAGGACGAGGTTCAGCAAAAATGCGCCCATTGCGGAGCACGCCAATAGCCATGGAGAGACGAAGAAAAACGAGGCGAGAAGAATCGATAAATCAATACCCATCTGAACATTGCCAGCGCGCACGCCAAACCTTTCCTGACAAAACAGTGCAAGCACGTTGAAGCCGCCCAAGCTGGCGTTGTGGCGGAAAATCATCAGCATGCCGACCCCCATCAGTAATCCACCAATCAACGCGCAATACACGGGTGATAGCCAATCCACGCTAAACACATGACCAATGTTGTCCGTGATAATGGAAACCATGGCGCCAGCAAACATGCTTCTTAGGGCAAACTGGCGTCCAAAGCGTTTCCACGCCATGACATAGAAAGGTAGGTTAAACAGGAAATACAAAGTACCAAACGACAGATCTACAAACTGATTGAGCAAAAGTGCCAGTCCTGTCGTACCGCCTGTAAGAAGGCCAGCCTGTTGAAGAAAGAACACGCCCTGTGCCACGATAAATGTACCCGACAAAATGGCGATCACGTCTTCGAGGGACGTGTGTTTAGGGGTTAAGTTCAAAAGGTTCTCCCAAAATGGTGTTGCTTCGCAAATTTGTCGTTTTTAAAGGAAAAAATGACGTTGCTAACGAGCCAATAAAACAAAAAGTGGGAAATCTTAATGACTCAGGAAAACATTGAAAAGGTGTGCCTGAAAGACGGCGAATAAAGTGTGTCATAAATGCGTTACACACTGTAAAGCAAAACGGTTTACACATTCGGTTGAATAGCGGTTTTATGCTGCATTGCGCTCGATGGGTGAATTGAATTCATGGTTAGAATGAAAAATGACCATGTTCGGCAACGCAAAAAAAATGTGATTGCTACTACCTGTTGCGCAACAAATTTTGTAGAATCGCACCAGTTAGGAAAACTGTGACGAAAACGTTTGCGTCCGCATGGACACTGGCGTTTAAGAATCGGTAAAAACCCACTTATTCTGAGGTTACAACCGAGTTGACTAAATCACTTGCACCTATCGAGTGATTTAGCCAACTTGGTTAAACACGTTAGCCTAGGGAACAATCTGAGTCAGGAGATACAGATGCTAAAGCGTGACATGAATATCGCTGATTACGATCCAGAACTTTTTACTGCGATCCAGGAAGAAACTGCACGTCAGGAAGAGCACATTGAGCTCATCGCGTCAGAAAACTACACCAGCCCTCGCGTTATGGAAGCGCAAGGTTCCCAGCTAACCAATAAATATGCCGAAGGCTACCCTGGCAAGCGCTACTACGGCGGTTGTGAGTATGTTGATAAAGCCGAAGCATTGGCGATTGAGCGTGCATGTGCATTGTTCAATGCAGAATACGCAAACGTTCAGCCTCACTCTGGCTCTCAAGCAAACAGCGCGATTTACATGGCGTTGTTGAACCCGGGTGACACAGTACTGGGCATGAGTCTGGCACACGGTGGTCACTTGACGCACGGTTCACCCGTCAACTTCTCGGGTAAGCACTACAACGTGATTCCTTACGGTATCGACGAAGCGGGTCAAATCAACTACGACGAAATGGAAGCGTTGGCGATTGAGCACAACCCTAAAATGATCATTGGTGGTTTCTCTGCTTACTCTCAAATCGTTGATTGGGCGCGTATGCGTGAAATCGCCGACAAAGTGGGTGCTTACCTGTTTGTTGATATGGCACACGTAGCGGGTCTGATTGCGGCGGGTGTATACCCAACGCCAGTGCCACACGCACACGTTGTTTCCACGACGACGCACAAGACTTTGGCAGGTCCTCGCGGTGGTTTGATCCTTTCAAACGCTGGCGAAGACATGTACAAGAAGCTTAACTCAGCGGTATTCCCTGGTGGTCAAGGCGGTCCTTTGATGCACGTTATCGCGGCAAAAGCGGTAGCATTCAAAGAAGCGATGGAGCCAGAGTTTAAAGATTACCAACAGCGTGTTGTTGATAACGCGAAAGCCATGGTTGCTCAGTTCCAAGAGCGCGGTTATAAAATTGTCTCTAACAGCACTGAAAACCACTTGCTTTTGGTTGATTTGATCGATAAGAACATCACTGGTAAAGAAGCGGATGCAGCGCTGGGTGCAGCAAACATCACTGTGAACAAAAACAGTGTTCCAAATGACCCACGTAGCCCATTCGTAACATCGGGTATCCGTGTTGGTTCTCCGGCAATTACACGTCGTGGTTTTACGCAAGACGATGCGAAAGAACTGGCTAACTGGATGTGTGACGTATTGGACAACATTGAAAACCAAGATGTTATCAATGCGACCAAAGCCAAAGTGCTTGAAATCTGTAAGCGTCTGCCTGTTTACGCGTAAGCCGCAAATTGACGATAAAAAGCACCTTCGGGTGCTTTTTTTGGTTCTAAATTCACCACTTTCGTCATTCTACCCACTTACCCTTTAGGTTAAATCGGTTACACTGTTCTTCAATTATTGAAGGAGGCGAGATGCACTGTCCATTCTGTGGTGCAAATGACACCAAAGTGATCGATTCACGACTTGTGGCTGACGGCCACCAGGTGCGTCGTCGTCGCCAGTGTTTAGCGTGTAGCGAACGTTATACCACGTTTGAAACTGCCGAACTGGTGATGCCGCGTATCATCAAAACCAATGGCAACCGAGATCCGTTCAACGAAGATAAAATGCGTGGCGGAATACAGCGTGCGTTGGAAAAACGCCCAGTCAGCGCTGACGACATCGAGAAAGCCATCAACACCATCAAATCCACCATTCGTGCGACGGGTGAACGCGAAGTGTCGTCTACCTTGGTGGGTAACCTCGTGATGGATGCATTAAAAGAACTCGATAAGGTGGCGTATATTCGCTTCGCGTCCGTATATCATAGCTTTGAAGATATTCGTGATTTTGGCGAAGAGATTGCTCGCCTAGAAAAATAAGCGGATCCATGTTTTCTATTTTTGATTCAGAAATGATGCAGCGCGCGATCGATTTAGCGCAGCGCGGCATCTACACCACAGCACCAAACCCGAACGTTGGCTGTGTGATCACCCAAGGTGATGACATCGTTGGCGAGGGCTTCCATTTTCGTGCTGGTGAACCTCATGCAGAAGTTCATGCTTTGCGCGAGGCGGGCGAACGCGCATTGGGGGCGACAGCCTATGTCACCCTTGAGCCTTGCTCTCACTATGGCCGAACACCACCTTGTGCCGATGCACTGATCAACGCCAATGTTAGCCGCGTTGTGTGTGCCATGGTTGATCCCAACCCGAAAGTGGCAGGTCAGGGCATACAGCGAATGCGTGATGCAGGTATTCAAGTCGATGTCGGCTTGATGCAAGCGCAAGCTGAAGTATTGAATCCTGGTTTCATCAAAGTAATGAAAACCGGTGTCCCGTTTGTTCAGTTGAAACTGGCCGCCAGTCTTGATGGCCGCACGGCGCTTGCCAATGGCAAGAGCCAATGGATCACAGGGGCTGAAGCACGCAACGATGTTCAAGGCTTTCGTGCCGTTGCGGGGGCGATTCTTTCAACCAGCCAGACTGTTCGTGATGACAACCCATCGCTGAATGTGCGCTGGGCACAACTGCCTCAAGATGTAAAAGCACACTATGATGAGGCGAGCTTGCGTCAGCCTATTCGCGTGATACTTGATTCAAGCGGCACTGTTTCTCCGACATCGCATTTGTTTTCGCTAGATGGGGATATTGTCATCATTACCGCGAACACCTCGTTGTCTTTTGATCAAGAGAATGTCGATGTGGTTGTGGTCCCTAAGTGCGCGAAAGGCATCGACTTGAACGCGGCATTGCGTGCATTGGCGAGTAAAGGCATTAACCACATTTGGGTTGAGGCAGGGGCAACGCTCGCGGGCAGCCTACTTGCAGAAAACCTTATTGATGAACTGATTGTTTATCAAGCACCCAAGTTGATGGGATCAGACAGCCGCGCCTTGGTGAGTCTCGAAGGGATCGTCTCCATGGAACATGTCCCGACCTATTCTTTGACGGACGTTTGCCAAATAGGCAACGACATTCGTCTGCGATTACACAAGCAGTAACACTCTAAGCGAAGAAGTATGTTTACAGGAATTATCGAAGCGGTTGGCCATATTCAGAAGATTACGCCGAAAGGGACAGACATCGCTCTGACTGTTGAAAGCGGAAAACTGGATCTGTCAGATGTGAAACTGGGTGACAGTATCGCCACCAATGGCGTGTGTTTGACAGTGGTTGAATTGACAGGTAATGGCTATGTTGCTGACCTTTCAATGGAAACATTGAAGCGTACTGCGTTTGCGCACTATCAAGCAGGGCAAAAAGTGAACCTTGAAAAGGCGATGCTGCCGACCACACGTTTTGGTGGTCACATGGTGTCTGGCCATGTTGATGGGTTAGCCTCTGTGGTGTCTCGCGAACAAACGGGACGTGCGATTGAGTTTTGGCTCGAAGCATCTGCAAGCTTGGCGAAATACCTCGCTGAGAAAGGTTCTGTCACCATTGATGGCGTGAGCTTGACCATCAATGCCGTTGATGGCGCTCGCTTCAAGTTAACCATTGTGCCACATACCGCACTGGAAACGACCATTGAAGATTTGAGTGTCGGCAAGCAAGTGAATCTCGAAGTGGATGTGATTGCTCGCTATTTAGAAAGATTGATGATGGGTGATCGCGCCGCGCAGCAAACAGGCGAAGGTGGATTGACCATGGCAAAACTCGCGGAGTCGGGTTTTCTTAGATAATGTAACCCTTGCCGTTTGGGCAAAGGCAGACGTAACAAGGAAAGAACAATGGCCATAAGCAGCGCAGAAGAGATCATTGAAGATATTCGTCAAGGTAAAATGGTTATCTTGATGGATGATGAAGACCGCGAAAATGAAGGCGACTTAATCATTGCGGCTGAAAAGGTTACCCCTGAAGCCATCAACTTTATGGCGATGTACGGTCGTGGCCTGATTTGCTTGACCATGACGAAAGATCGTTGCCAACGCCTTGGTCTGCCGCTGATGGTCAGTGATAACAATGCACAGTTCTCCACCGCATTCACTGTGTCTATTGAAGCGGCGACGGGCGTAACAACGGGGATTTCTGCGGCTGATCGTGCGCGCACCGTCGAAGCGGCTGTGGCACCGAATGCGGTTGCGGCTGACTTGGTGCAACCTGGACACATTTTCCCCTTGATGGCACAAGATGGCGGTGTTCTGACACGTGCAGGTCACACCGAAGCAGGCTGTGATCTAGCGCGTTTGGGCGGTTTTTCTCCGTCTGGTGTGATCGTTGAAATTCTCAATGAAGACGGCACCATGGCGCGTCGTCCTGATTTAGAAAAGTTTGGTGAAAAGCACGACATCAAACTCGGCACGATTGCTGACTTGATTGAATACCGTAACAACCACGAAACCACCATCGAGCGCGTTGCTGAGTGTAAGCTGCCAACGGATTTTGGCGAGTTCGACCTGATTACCTATCGCGACACCATCGATAATCAAGTCCACTACGCACTGCGCAAAGGTGACGTCGATAACCAACCGACCATGGTGCGTGTCCACCTGCAAGATACTTTTACTGATGTGCTGCACTCTGACCGTTCTGCTGAGCGCAGTTGGTCGCTGACGGACGCAATGAAGCGTATTAATGCTGAGGGCGGCGTGTTGGTCATCCTCGGTAAAGAAGAGTCGGCAAACGGCATCATCGAAAAAGTGCGTAACTTTGAAGCGCAAGATAAAGGTGAGCGACCTGCATCTGCCAAATGGCAGGGCACGAGCCGCCGCGTCGGTGTTGGTTCACAGATTTTGGCGGATCTTGGCGTGACAGAAATGCGTTTGCTGTCATCGACATCAAAGCGCTATCACGCACTGTCAGGGTTTGGTTTGAAAGTGGTCGAGTACGTGTGCGACTAATCTGAGTAAAGACATTTAACGATGAAAGCGCAGCACTCGCTGCGCTTTTCGATTTATACCCAAGTAACTTGAAACCTGCAGCTTAAGGTTACTTGGGTATAAAGGGCGTAAACATACACGCCATACATTGCGGGATAAGCGCTAGAAGCTTTGCAGAAAAGTGTGATAGAATCCCGCGGTTTCTCAATCCGGATAAATAAGTCACAGGAAGGCCCATGAAGGTAATCGAAGGTGCATTTGCAGCACCAAATGCTCAAGTTGCTATCGTTATCTCCCGATTCAACAGCTTCATTAACGAAAGTCTGCTGGATGGAGCCATTGATGCACTGAAGCGTCAGGGCCAGGTTAGCGAAGAGAATATTACTGTAGTACGTTGCCCAGGCGCTTACGAGTTGCCATTGGTTGCACAACGTGTTGCAAAAAGCGGTCGTTATGACGCAATCATCGCCCTAGGATCAGTGATCCGAGGCGGTACGCCACACTTTGACTATGTGGCCGGAGAATGTAACAAAGGTCTAGCACAAGTTGCATTGGAGTTTGATACTCCTGTTGCTTTTGGTGTCCTGACTGTTGACACCATCGAACAAGCCATCGAACGCGCGGGTACCAAGGCTGGTAATAAAGGGGCAGAGGCTGCACTAAGCGCGCTTGAAATGGTAAATGTCCTGTCCCAAATCGAATCCTAACGGGGGTTATCGTGAAACCAGCCGCAAGGCGTAATGCACGCCATTTTGCACTGCAAGCCATTTATTCTTGGCAATTAACCAAAGGCAACGTTGCTGATATCGAAGCACAGTTTCTTTCGGCAGATAATTACGAAGAAGAAGAGCATCAGGCCGAAGAGCCACGCCTACGTCAACCTGATACGGATGTTGATTACTTCCGTGACCTGTTTGCAGGCGTTGTGTTAAACCACCAAGAAATGGACAGCAAAATGCGTCCTTACTTGTCTCGTCCAATCCAAGATCTGGATGAGATGGAACATGCGCTTCTGCGTCTAGCTATGTATGAGCTAACAAAACGTGAAGATGTTCCTTTCAAAGTTGTAATTAACGAAGCTATTGAGTTGGCGAAGCGTTTCGGCGCTGAAGACAGCCACAAATTCGTGAACGGTGTGCTTGATAAAGCCGTACCGACACTAAGAAAGAAATGATCTGAAAGACAGATAAAAAGGCCAGCCTCGCTGGCCTTTTTCTTATCAGCCCTCTAACGTTTGGAAAGAAAGGATGTCAGGAAACGAATTTGATTTGATTCATCGATATTTCAAGGCTCAGCCCGTTGTCCGAAAAGACGTCGTGCTGGGGATCGGTGATGACGCAGCCGTGATCTCTCTTCCTGAAAACAGTCAATTGGTGGTGACGACCGATTCGCTGGTCGCAGGCACCCATTTTTTGGCGGATGCCGATCCTATCAAGGTCGCGCACAAAGCGCTGGCGTCAAATTTAAGTGACCTTGCTGCGATGGGCGCAGTACCTGCGTGGTGTTCACTTGCTCTCACCATGCCTTCTCCGGATGAAACCTGGCTCGCAGGTTTTTGTGACGGTTTCTACAAGCTTGCTGAATATTACAATGTGCAGTTGATTGGTGGAGACACCACCAAGGGCCCATTGAGCATCACTATCACGCTACAAGGTATTGTGCCTGCTGGAACGGCGATTCGTCGTGATGGCGCGAAAGCAGGGGATTGGCTGTATGTTACTGGTAACTTGGGTGACAGCGCAGCGGGGTTGGAGGTCATTCTTTCTGGCAATATGCCACGCTCTGAACTCGAAGAAACCTTGCTAAATCGCCACTACTACTCGCAACCACGCGTGTTAGCAGGGCAAGCACTGCGTGCGGTTGCCTCGTCTGCACTCGATATCTCGGACGGTTTAGCGGCCGACCTTACCCATATCCTAAAGGCCAGCAATGTGTCTGCAGTGATTGATACAGAAACGCTGCCAGTTTCAGATGCTTTGCTTGAATATACAGGCAGTGCTGAAAAAGCTGCTCAAATGGCGTTGTCTAGCGGTGAAGAGTACGAATTATGTTTCACCGTGCCTGAGAGCCACCGTGGCGCGGTAGATACGGCATTGGCTCACACCAACACCCCTTTGACATGCATCGGCCAGATTCGTCACGGAGAGGGCTTACAACTGCAATGGCAGGGGCAACCTGTGGATTGGCAGTTAGCCGGTTGGGATCATTTTCGGAGTGTTGTATGAGCAACCCTATCAGTAAAATTCGACTTTCAAATCCCATCCATTTGCTAGCGACGGGCTTTGGTTCTGGGTTGTCCCCTTGGGTGCCGGGCACCATGGGCACACTCGCTGCTGTACCTTTCTACTTGTTGATGGCATCGCAATCCACCATATTGCTGATTATCGCCATCGTGCTGGGTACTGCGGTGGGCATTTATCTGTGTGAACGTACCTCGTCGGACATGGGCGTTCATGATCATGGCAGCATCGTATGGGATGAGTTTGTCGGCTTTTGGATCACCATGTTACTGGTACCAGTGACGGATTGGCAGACGGTATTGGCAGGCTTCGTGATTTTCCGTTTCTTCGACATGGTCAAACCTTGGCCGATCAGTTGGCTGGATAAGCAAGTTCATGGTGGCATTGGCATCATGCTTGATGACATCGTGGCGGGTTTAATGTCGATGGTCGCGCTATGGGCAGGACACGCGTATTTAGGTTGGTGGTAAGCCTGCCTAAAGGTGATGTGTTTACACCACTGCGCGATCTGACGATGACTAAAAATGAAAACGGCGCTGAATGCGCCGTTTTTTGGTCGGGTTGAAGGCACTGTTTATCGGCCTTGTTACCTGTAACAATTAGCTGGCAAGGTAGCGGCGAATTTGCGCCTCAATACCTTTTCCGTCAATCTCTAATTCTTGGTGAAGCTCTTGCTGCGTACCTTGATGAACAAATTCGTCCGGTAGGCCAATTTGAAGCACGGGCTTAATTTGACGAGACTTCATCAGGTATTCAATCACACCTGAACCCGCACCGCCTGCAATTGCATTTTCTTCAGCCGTCACAATCACATCATGGGTTGCCACAAGCTCATCAATAAGGGCTTCATCCAACGGCTTCACGAAGCGCATGTCGGCGACGGTCGCGTTGAGGTTTTGAGCCGCTTCCAGTGCGTAAGACAACATGGTGCCGAAACTTAGGATTGCCACTTTTTCACCTTGTCGACGCACCACGCCTTTGCCGATGGGCAATGCGGTCATTTCTTGCGCGACGTCTGCACCCGTGCCTGTACCACGAGGATAGCGCACAGCAGAAGGGCCTTGGTGTTTGTGGCCGGTGTAAAGCATTTGGCGACATTCGTTTTCATCGCTCGGTGCCATGATCACCATGTTCGGAATGCATCGCATAAAGCTCAGATCAAAGGCACCTTGGTGCGTTTGTCCGTCTGCACCCACAAGACCACCACGGTCGATGGCGAACATAACGGGTAAATCCATGATCGCCACATCGTGGATCAGTTGGTCATAACCGCGTTGTAAGAAGGTCGAGTAAATCGCGACAACTGGGTGATAGCCGCCAATGGCCATGCCAGTGCCAAGTGTTACGGCGTGTTGTTCGGCGATAGCAACGTCAAAGTAGCGATCGGGGTATTCTTTTGAAAAGCGCACCATGCCTGACCCTTCGCGCATTGCGGGGGTGATGGCGAGAAGCTTTTCATCTTCCGCTGCCATGTCGCACAACCAATCGCCAAAGATTTTTGAAAAGGTTGGGCCGGATGCAGCGGCTTTTGGCAGTTTGTTCTCTGCAGGGTTGAATTTCGGCACGGCGTGGTAGCCGATAGGATCTTTCTCTGCAGGCTCGTAGCCTTTGCCTTTTTTGGTCATCACATGCAGGAACTGCGGGCCTTTCAGGTTACGCATGTTCTTGATGGTTTTGACCAACTCTTCCACATCGTGTCCGTCAACAGGACCAATGTAGTTAAAGCCAAGTTCTTCAAACAGGGTGCCAGGTACAACCATGCCTTTAAGGTGTTCTTCCGCGCGACGCACCAATTCTTTAATCGGTGGCGCACCAGACAGAACTTTCTTCCCGCCTTCACGGATGGAGGTGTAGAAGTTGCCTGAAAGCAGTTGCGCCAGGTGGTTGTTTAATGCACCGACGTTTTCAGAGATAGACATTTCGTTGTCGTTTAGCACGACCAACATGTCTGAATGCACACCCCCTGCGTGGTTCATGGCTTCAAATGCCATGCCTGCAGTGATTGCGCCGTCACCGATTACACTCACGACTTTGCGGTCGCGGCCTTCTTTTTCCGCCGCAATAGCAAGCCCTAGCGCTGCGCTGATTGAGGTGGAGCTATGGCCGACGGAAAGCACATCGTATTCACTTTCTTCGCGCCAAGGGAATGGGTGTAGACCGTCTTTCTGACGAATGGTTGACATGCGTTCACGTCGACCTGTCAGAATTTTGTGCGGATAAGCTTGATGACCCACATCCCAAACGAGGTGGTCAAAAGGTGTGTTGTACACATAATGCAGAGCAACGGTGAGCTCAACGGTGCCTAGCCCTGACGCAAAGTGTCCACTCGAGTGGCTCACTGAGTTGAGCAGATAGGTTCGGAGCTCGCCACACAGCGTCGGCAACACATCCCGCGGAAGTGTCCGCAATTCATCAGGTGTATTTGCCAGCGCAAGCGTTGGGTATTTTGCGATATCGAGAGTCATAAATTCGTTTTGGCGCGACTTAATTGTTTTTAGTTATTGCGCTCGATGATATACCGGGCGAATAGCTCTAATTGCTGTGTATTGTAGGGGATTGCGTCTAGCGCGTGTAGTGCTTCTTTGTAGAGAAGTTCTGCTTTTACTTTTGCCCCTTCAAGGCCTAGCAGCGCAGGATACGTACTTTTGTCCGCTGCGACGTCAGAACCTTGTGGTTTTCCCAGTGTTTCAGTGTCGCTGATAATGTCGAGAATGTCGTCCTGTACTTGGAACGCCAAGCCGATCGCTTCGGAAAACTTATCGAGTTGTGGCAAGCATGCGACGCCTTTGTCACCCGCGGCGTAAGCGCCGAGTCTTACTGCACATCGGATCAATGCGCCAGTTTTGTTTCTGTGAATCGTCTCAAGCGCTTTCAAATCAACCTGCTTGCCTTCAGCGGCAAGGTCAAGCGCTTGACCTAAACACATCCCTGTCGCACCAGACGCAGCAGCAAGCTCTTTTACCATATGAATACGGTACGCATTGCCTTGGTCACAAAGATCACCCTCAGCCAGTATGGTAAAGGCCAGAGTTTGAAGTGCATCACCCGCCAATATTGCACTCGCTTCGTCAAACGCGATGTGACAAGTGGGCTGACCGCGACGTAAATCGTCGTTATCCATGGCGGGTAAATCATCATGGATAAGGGAATAGGCATGAATACATTCAACAGCGGACGCGGGCGTATCTAATGCCTCGTCGTCCAGACCAAAGAGTTGGCCTGTCACATACGTTAAATAGGGGCGTACGCGTTTTCCACCTAACAAAGTGCCGTGCTTCATCGCTTGGATCAAAGGCTGGTCGTGATGACCAAGAGAATCCATCCAACGTGCGAGCTGGCGATTGTTGCGTTCTTGATAATGACGAAGGGTGGTTTGCAGAGCGGTGTTACTCATCGCGGGTATCTTCGAACTGTTCCAACGGTGCATTATCATCTTGAGCGAGAAGGATTTCTACGCGTTGTTCGGCATCGGTTAAGGTTTTTTGTCCTTGACGTGCTAGTGAGATACCACGTTCGAATTGCTTCAGCGCCGCATCGAGCGGTAATTCACCGTTTTCGAGACCATTCACGATTGTGTCTAACTCTTTGAGTGTCTCTTCAAAGGTCATATTTTCTGGTTTCTTGGCTGCCATGATGATTCTACATTGGGGAGAATGGCGGAGAAGTTAACTCAGCGCCAGAAAAGGGTCAAATCCTTGAATGAAATTATGTGTATTAAAAGGGCTTTTCTACAATTTATAAAGATGCGCTAAAACTATCGCGGCTGCTGCCGTTAAATACAGTAGCTGTTAAGATAGTTAGATAATTCGAAAGTTACTCTGGCTACACATTTTAAGGGGATCGTTCTGTGGATCTGGCGACACTTGTAGGGATGCTAGGCGCTTTTGCCTTCATCATAATGGCGATGCTACTCGGTGGTACCTTGAGCATGTTCGCCGACGTCCCGTCTGCCCTCATCGTATTCGGCGGTAGTCTTTTCGTTGTAATGATGAAATACACATTGGGGCAATTCTTTGGTGCATTCAAAATCGCGGGTAAAGCTTTTATGTTTAAAGCTGATGACCCGGAAGACTTGATTGCGAAAGTCGTTGAGATGGCTGATGCCGCACGTAAAGGTGGATTCCTTGCCTTGGAAGAGATGGAAGTGACCAACTCTTTTATGAAGAAAGGCGTTGATATGCTGGTGGATGGCCACGATGCGGAAGTGGTGAAAATGACTCTTCAAAAAGACATCGCCATGACCGACGAGCGCCATGACAGCGGTGCGCAGTTTTACAGTGCGCTGGCAGACGTTGCGCCTGCGATGGGCATGATCGGTACGCTTGTTGGTCTGGTAGCCATGCTTTCAAATATGGATGACCCGAAGGCCATCGGTCCTGCGATGGCGGTAGCACTTCTTACAACACTCTACGGTGCGATGTTGGCGAACATGGTTGCGATCCCGATCGCCGATAAACTCCGTTTACGTAAAGATCAGGAAAAGCTGAATCGACGCCTTATCATGGATGGCTTGCTTGCGATCCAAGATGGCCAGAACCCGCGCGTCATTGACGGCTATCTGAAAAACTACCTCAACGAGAAAAAACGCGCCGTTGACGTAGACGCATAAGGAGCCTGATATGGAAGAAGAATGCAAATGTCCCCCCCCAGGCCTTCCGGCTTGGATGGGTACGTTCGCGGACTTGATGTCCCTACTGATGTGTTTCTTCGTACTTCTGCTTTCGTTCTCGGAAATGGACGTACTGAAGTTTAAGCAGATTGCTGGCTCCATGAAGTTTGCGTTTGGTGTGCAAAACTTACTGGAAGTAAAAGACATCCCGAAAGGGACCAGTGTGATTGCACAGGAGTTTCGCCCGGGTCGCCCTGAGCCAACGCCGATTGAAGTGATCATGCAACAAACCATCGACATGACGCAGCGATCCCTTGATTTCCAAGACGGTGAATCTGACCGCGCAGGCGGTTCACAGCGGGATTCTGCGAAACTTGAAGGTGGCTCGACGGCCAGTGAAGCCTTAATGCAGGAACAAGAACAAGATGTTGAACAAATGTCGAGTACCGCTCAAATGGTGGTACAAGCCCTAGAACGCGAAGTGGAAGAAGGGGCTGTTGAGGTTGAAAATCTCGGGCAGCAGCTGGTTATCCGTATCCGAGAGAAAGGGGCGTTTCCTGCGGGTTCTGCGTTCTTGCAGCCGAAGTTTCGCCCGCTGGTGCGTCAGATTGCCGATTTGGTGAAAGATGTACCTGGTGAAATCAAAGTCTCTGGGCATACCGATGATTCGCCATTGGATTCAGAACTGTATCGCTCAAACTGGGATTTGTCCGCGCAGCGTGCTGTGTCGGTGGCTCAAGAGATGGAAAAGGTACAAGGGTTTGATCCGATGCGCATGCGCGTAGAAGGGTTGGCGGGTTCCATGCCGCGCGCGCCAAATGATTCGCCTTCGAATCGTGCGCTTAACCGTCGTGTCGAAATCTCGATTATGCAAGGCAAACCGCGTGAGTCTGAAGAGTTATCAGCAGATGCACCGTTAGAGGCGATTCAGGAAAACTGATCGCGCGCTAAGCGAGAAGAATGGGCATTTATAAAGAAAGCAGCGCATCGTCGCTGCTTTTTCGTTCGTGTTGGGTTATTTCGAATACGTTATGCTTGATGTATAATCCGCGCCTTTATCGTAGCTCTAGCGAAACCTGTTATGAAATTTATCGTAAAAATTCACCCAGAGGTGATGGTCAAAAGTGAATCTGTACGGAAGCGCTTCACGAAAATTCTGGAAACTAACATCCGAAATATTCTTAAGCGAAAGTCTGATTCTATGGCTGTATTCAACCGCCGTGATCATATCGAGGTTTCGCTAAAAGATGATTCTGAACGCCAGATTGCGCTGGATGTGTTGACCAAAACACCGGGTATTCACCACGTACTTGAAGTTGAGCAAACGCCGTTTACGGATCTGCACAACATCTATGAAATCGTGTCAGCAACGGTGAGCCATCAGCTAGAAGGCAAATCTTTCTGTGTACGTGCAAAACGCCGTGGCAACCATGACTTTACGTCGATTGAAGTTGAGCGTTATGTGGGTGGCGGTCTGAACCAAGATGTAGAATCTGCTCGTGTACAGCTAAAGAACCCTGACATGACAGTTCACCTTGAAGTGGACAAAGAGAACGTGAACGTTGTTCGTGAGCGCTTCAAAGGCTTGGGTGGATTCCCTCTCGGTACGCAAGAAGACGTGCTGAGCTTGATCTCTGGTGGCTTTGACTCTGGAGTTTCTAGCTACTTACACATAAAACGTGGCAGCAAGGTGCACTATTGCTTCTTTAACCTTGGTGGTGCGGCACACGAAATTGGTGTTCAGCAAACGGCTTACTACTTGTGGGAGAAATTCGGTTCTTCTGCAAAAGTGAAGTTTATCTCTATCGACTTCGAACCAGTTGTCGCTGAAATCCTTGAGAACGTTGAAGACGGCCAAATGGGCGTTATCCTCAAGCGCATGTTTATGCGTGCAGCGTCGAAGGTGGCCGACAAGTTTAACATTCAAGCGTTGATCACGGGTGAAGCGTTAGGCCAAGTATCAAGCCAGACACTGACCAACCTTCGAATGATTGATAACGTGACAGATTCTTTGATTCTTCGTCCTTTGATTAACTGGGATAAAGAAGACATCATCAATCTTGCGCGTGATATCGGCACTGAAGATTTCGCGAAAACCATGCCTGAATACTGTGGTGTGATTTCTCGCAAACCCACCATCAAAGCTGAAAAAGAAAAACTGGCAGCGGAAGAAGCGAAGTTTAACTTTGATGTGCTTGATAAAGTGGTGTACGACGCACGCATTATCGACATTCGTGATATCGAAAAGATCAGCAAAGAAAAAGCCCCAGAAGTTGAGCTGGTGGATGACATTGCATCAGGTGCTGTGGTGCTTGATATTCGAAGCCCTGAAGAAGAAGACGGCAACCCGTTAGAAATCGACGGTGCAGACGTTATGCACATTCCTTTCTTCAAACTCTCCACCAAGTTTGGCGATTTGGATCAGAGCAAAACGTACCTGCTTTACTGCGATCGCGGTGTCATGAGCCGCTTGCAAGCGCTGTACTTGCAAGAGAATGGCTTCACCAACGTGAAAGTGTATCGCCCGTAATGGCTGCGCTGCCATAAATGAGCCATAAAAAAACCGACCATGCGTCGGTTTTTTTAATGCTTAGAAACGCCAAAATACGGGCATACTTTCTCGCTTCTCGCTTCTCGCTTCTCGCTTCTCGCTTCTCGCTTCTCGCTTCT
>JBELME010000041.1:0-20995 GCA_042096095.1 Enterovibrio sp. | reverse complement strand
CTCGCTTCTCGCTTCTCGCTTCTCGCTTCTCGCTTCTCGCTTCTCGCTTCTCGCGCTAGGCGAATTTCTGCTCATAGTGAGATTAGGAATGATCACCATTGGGCCAACCACTTCTGCAGCCTTTTCTTTCCCCGCTAAGACATAAACAATCTCAACCGCAAATTCTAGTGCTGTGCCAGGCCCTTGGCTTGAAATCAGTTTGTGGTCGCGATCGGTGAAAACGCGCTTTGTATTGCGCTTGTCTTCGGCAATTTGCTCAACAAAGGCAGGGTGGCATGACTTGTATGCGTCAGGATAAAGGCCGTTTTTCTCGAGTACCAACGCGGGAGCGGCACAGATAGCGGCAACCCATTTTTGATCGCACTGTTGCTGGCGAAGCATTTCAATCACTAATGCACTCTCACCCAAACACGTTGCACCTTCGACACCGCCAGGGATGACGATACAGTCGTATTCCTCGTCGGCAACTTTGACCAAAGGTGCGTCGGCAATGAGTCTTACGCCACGTGAACAGGTGAGTTCGAGTTTGCCATTGGGTGCTGCGCTTGCTGTGGTCACGTTGAATCCTGCGCGTACCATGACATCAATGACGGTCACGGCTTCCATTTCTTCGATGCCCGGCGCGAGGCACACTAAAACACTAGGGGTGGTCATAGGATTGCTCCAAGTTCTTAATTGCTAGGTATAGCGACTGATTTTCAGGCGTGGCAATACTATGGCGACTGGCGCAATGAATCAAATAGCCGGTAATGGCCTCGATTTCGGATGGGCGTTTGTAAAACACATCACGGTTCATCGAGGAATAGTTTGTCGCTGTCGCCTTCGCCACAGAGAGGGCACGTTGCAGCACGGTATCGCTGTCAGTATCTATGCCTACTGCTTGCATGACGAGGGCGATCTCGCGGGCAAGTTGGCGTAGCTGGTCACTATATTCGGGTTTGGTGAGTTCACCGTTTTGAATCTGAAAGATCCCCGTTAACGGGTTGATCATGCAATTGATCGCGAGCTTCTGCCACAATGCTTGTTCGATCTTGTTCTCCCACGCGCAAGGGGGGAGGGCGTGGTTCAGCACCTCAGCTAAGAAATCACAGCGCTTGCCGCTTGGGTTAATACCGCCTAGCCGTGTTTCACCAATGCCCGTGTGTCGAACGGTGGTTTCCGACAGCAACAAACTTGCTTGAGAGGTAGTTGCCAGCAATAAAGGGATGCTACCTAGTTTTTCAAGGGCGTTTTGCGCGGTGCCCATGCCGTTGTGCATGAGAATGACGGGCGTGTCTTGGTGAAGGTATGGCAACAAGCTGTTTAGTGCTGTATCGACCTGAAAGGCTTTGACGCAGACAAGGATGCAATCGCTATCAGCAAGTAAGGCCGGGTTTTTTGCAGGAAAGTGTTGCTCTGCTTGCGATTCAAGACTGCGTGTTAAAGAGGTCTGTTCTGCCCGCGTCCAGAAATGAACGTGGTGGCCAGCTTCTTGAAGTGTTAACCCCCAAAGTGTGCCCACAGCACCGGCACCGACGAGCGTGAAATGCATGATGTATCCTTTCTTCTATATTGCAAAGAAGCATACCATTGTTGACGCTTTCCTCTAATGATAAAACAAAAGAGGCAGCCATAAGGCTGCCTCTTTAAAATCAAATGCTTCTAAAATTAGAAGTTGTATTGAACGCGGTAGATCATGATGTCTTGGTAATCTTTACGCGCTAGTTTGTTCACTGTGTAGCGGTAAAGTACGCCAGTCGACCAGTTCTGGTTGATGTTCCACATTGCGTTAACAGAACCGTTTAGACCCCAATCGCCACCTTGTAGGTTCGCGTAAGCTTCTTGACGAGCAAACTCGTATTCAGCCCAAGATGAAAACGTAAAGTTTTGGTTGCCGATGTTTGTGTTATAGAAACCAACAAAACCAGCCATACCGCCGTTAGCGCCTTTGATATCACCAGAGTTGATTTCGTGTACACCGATGAAAGGTGTGAATGCCCAACCGTTACCTTTTAGGCCAGTGTAACCTAGACCCAATACGCGGTTTTGCTCGTGGAAACCGTTGTCAGCATCCGTGTTATAAATTTGAGCATAAAGGCTTACACCTGCATCAGTCAGGTTGTAGTGAATCGTACCTTTGGCAGATGCACCACGGTCGCCAGTTCCACGATCAACGCCTTCGTAGTCGTAGAAACCGTAAATTTGACCCCAAGTAAAACCAGCGCCGCCTTCGATACCAACTACCGCTTGGTTGCGATCTGAAATATCGCCGCCGAAATTGTCGTCGTCGTTACCAATACCTTGGTTCCAAACTTGGTAGTCAGCATACATACCACCAAAACCAAATAGATATTCTGCTTGTGCAGGGGCAGCCGCTGCTGCTGCCAGAACGCTCAGTGCTACTAGGGATTTACGCATCTTAAGTTCTCTTTTACATCGCTAAGATTGGAGTGGCAAAGACACCGAATGGTAGGACCTCCGCCGTTGCGAGCGCCATTCTATGTAAAAGTTCAAAAAAGGAAATGCAATGTAACCGCAACCGTTTGCGTAATGTGATGAAGATCTCTATGTAACGGATTACATATGAGATTTAAGTCTTAACATTTGACGTGTGTTTTGTATTTGAGGGGGTTTAAGCGTGTTACCCGTGACGAATGCCACGGGTTCAACAGGTATGAGGTTATTTCTGTCACTCAGCGAGGCGTTTGAAGTGGTGACGAAGTCCTACAATCATCGCAAGGCTTGGCAATACCATCAGCGTTGTAATGATGAAGAACAGCGACCAAGGGTTAAGCCAGTCAATGCCATTCAACCATTCAAAGCTCTCTATCCAATCCACCATGGAGCCGCTGAAAGACGACAGCGTCGTTCTTCCGAGGTTTCCAAGAGACGCCAGCAACGCATATTGCGTGGCAGAGAAAGCGCGTCCTGTTAGGAAGGTGAGGAAAGAGACAAACGCGATGGTGGCAAACGCACTGGTGAAGTTATCAACCAGGATCGTTGCAAGGAAAAGATCTTTGTTCGGACCGATTTGCGCCATGAGTGCGAACATTAGATTACTACTGGCCATGGCGATACCGCCAATCAGAAGGCCTTTTACGACGCCGAATCGCACATTGACGGCACTGCCAATCAAGGTGAATACAACCGTGGCTCCCCAGCCGATGAGCTTGGAGTAGTTGCCTATATCTTCGTTGCTAAATCCAATTTCTTTGTAGAACACGATCGACATGCGCCCGAGGAAGGCCTCACCAATCTTAAAGAGGAAAACAAAGAGTAGGAGAGTTAAAGCTACTTGTACGCCGTTACGTCGGAAAAACTCGGCGAAGGGCTCAACAATGGTGACGGAAAACCAAACCACAATGCTGCTTTCACCTTGGTTGAGGCGCTTGGCATAACGAGACTCTGCTTCGGCTTGAAGCTTTTCTCTATTGGTATTGGGCTCGCCAACGAACAAGGTGAAAATAATCAATAACCCCACAAACGCAGCCATGCCGTAATACACGCCATTCCAGCCAATGCTATCGGCATTGATAAAGGCGAAATAGCCCGGAAGGCTGTATCCCGTCCACCACCCGATGACCGCCATAGCAGCAGCCTGTGGCAGTTTGTTTTTTTCCTGCTCTTGGAAGCTATCGATCCGGAAGGCATCAATCGCAATATCTTGCGTGGATGATGCAAGCGCGATCATGAAAGCAAGGGTGGTAGTTAGCCAAAGATTAAAGGAAGGATCGGTATTGGCAATGCTTAAGGTACAGATCAGCATGATGACTTGCATGAGCAAGATCCAACTGCGTCGTTGACCTAAATGTTTGTGTAAGACAGGCAGTTTTACGCGGTCAATCAGCGGTGCCCACATCCAGTTGATGGCATAGACGGCAAACACCGATCCGAATAATCCGATGGCTGTGCGTGTGAGACCAGCATCTTTCAGCCAGCCAGACATGTTAGAGCCGATTAACAGCCAAGGAAAGCCGCTGGCGCAGCCGAGAAGAAAAACCCAAAGTAGGCGTCGATCAAGGTAGCTGGTTAGTGTCTCTCGCCATGTTTGCGCGGGATCGTGGGACATGAAAAGACGTCCTTGTAAGTAACAGAGAATAACACCATGCTACCGTGCTTCAAGGTCGAATGCCACGAGCAAAATCGGGGGCTTTTCCTTTATTGATCAGATAGCAAGCGCACTCTTGCACACGCTGTTTAACGAAGCGGTTGCCTCTTAGTTCGTGTTCTTGTCGAGATTCGAGGAGATAAATGAGGTACCAGTATACCGATTCATATTGATCCTCTGGGGGACCGCTAGGCAGGGAGAGTTGCCACCAGTCGAAGAACTGTTGCTTTACCGACTCTTTCAATTCGTCGTAATCAGACTGACGAATAATAAATCGCACAACCTCAGCAGCAAAGGTTGGCGCATATTGTCGAATATGTTCGCCAGCCGATTGCATGTCGTTGTTTTCCGGATTGTCGGCAACGAGTTTTAACATGTCTCCAAGGCCTATTACTTAGCGGTGATCGTCATTTTCTGGATAAGTATAGGCTGCTGTGGCACATCGCGCATACGCGCTTCTGGGATTGTTACGGTTTTCACGTTTGCGATTTTTTCAATCGTTGTAAACCCTTGAATAACTTTGCCAAAGACGGTGTAGCCAAATTTGTAATCTGTCCCGTCCAGGTTGCTGTTATTTTGTAGGTTGATGTAAAACTGACGCGTTGCAGAATCAGGGTCAGAGGTACGCGCCATGGCAATTGTGCCGCGGCTGTTGCTCAAACCGTTCTTCGATTCATTCACCACTTCTTCGTAGCTTGGTCGGCGCTCAAACGACTTGTCGAAGCCACCACCTTGCACAACAAACCCTTGGATCACGCGGTGGAATTGCGTGCCGACATAGCTACCGTCTTCAACGTATCTCAGAAAGTTGGCCACTGTTTTAGGGGCTTTATCTGGGTAAAGTTCAAGCGTGAAATTACCGTCAGTCGTCGTGACATTGACCACTGGGTTGGCAGCCCACGCTGATAGCGAGGCAAGCATGAATACAGCGGTTAGCGCTGCTTTTAAAACGTTTTTCATTAGAAGTTCTCGTTCATAAAGGTGGCAAGTTGCTTGTCACGGGAAATGTCTTGAAGCACGGCTTCTAACAAGGTGTTCAACGCAATTTCCATGTCTTCCACCGATGCGCTGGTTGCGCCTTCCATCGTGGATTTACCTGTGTAGCGTTTCACAAACTTGTTATCGCTTGTTTCTGCCACGAGTTGGATTTGTACATTGGTTTGCATGGTGTGAGAAAACACAGAGTGTTCAACTTTGACCAATGCATCCAGCACGTCTAAACGCACTTTGCCTTTGCTGTCAGTAGCAACGCGATAGCCTTGTGAATTGAATTGGCGAGTGAGCGCGTCTTCAAGCACGATGCGCACGTTAGAGGTTGCATGGATCGGCTGAACATTTTTACGGCCGTTATCAACGACAGCAACAAATTGGGCAGTACGTAAGTCGCGACTTTCTACCATCACCGTCTTACCCTGAACAGCAGGAACCGACGAGATCGTTGGTTGAGGAGCGACGGTAAGTTGCGGCTCTTTGGGTGTAGAGCACGCGCTCAAACCTAAGACGAGACCAGATATCAGTAGAATTTTTTTCATGTGTTAACACATCCCTTTGGCGTCTAACTTATTTAGAAGCTTCGACAATAACAAACTTACTATTGGAGGCAATGATCTCTGCATTGCCAAAAAGACGTTTCAATTTAGCATGATAGCCGAGGTGACGGTTTCCTATCACGACAATGCGTCCCTTCGGTTCTAGAACTCGCTTAGCGTCACAAAACATTTGCCAAGCGATATGATCAGTCACTGCATGTTGTTGGTGAAACGGAGGATTACAAAGTACCAGATCGGCACTGCTTTCTTCGAATTCATCAAGACAGTTATTGGCACGACATTCGAACCGTGATGGATCAATACCATGCGCGACTAAATTGTGTCTTGCTGACGCGATCGCCATGTGACTTTCGTCCACAGCCGTCACGTTGGCCTGCGGATTCAACTTCGCCGATTGGATTGCCAGCACGCCGTTGCCACAGCCTAAATCGATAATGTGTTTTATGTCTTCGCTACGCGGAAGATGCTTGAGCATTAAATAAGCAGCAATATCGAGGCTTTCAGATGAAAACACATTCGCGTGGTTTGATAGCATAAGCTTGTACTCAGGCACATCAAACGAGGTCATTGCGTTTGGTAAGGCGTCGAGTTGAATGTGCTTTTCACAAAAAATCAGACGTGCTTTCTTCTTTGCCAACGACGTGTGGGTTTCACCCAAGTATTTTTCAAACAGTTTAAGTGTTGAGGTATGCACATCTTTCGCTTTTGCGCCAAAAACCACAGAAGGTGACTTGCCGCTCAATTGCGCGATTTGTTGCAATTGCCACACTAAGAGTCGATTGTTTTTTGGCAGTTTTGCAACCACGATATCGACATCAAAACAGAGTGCATCCAATGATGTGAGCAATGTTGCACCGTGGAGGTCATTTTCTGTCACATTCTTTTCTATGCTCTGTTGTGAGAGCAGCGAATCATTTACGGCTGTCACGTTAAATTGCTGCGCGAGGGCCCAACAGGTGAGCGCGCCAAAGCCATCATTGAGGATCAATACGCGAGATTGCGGGGGGAGCGCGAGGCCTTTAACATGCTCGATTAAATATTCGTCCGCGGCATCCCATGCTTGCAGAGTTTCGTTCTTTTGGATTGGATAGCGTCGTAGCGCTAAAGCGAGGCTTTCAATTTGCAAAGTGGTTTTCATTCAAAGATGCCAGCGAAGCGAGAAAAAGAGTGGGATTGATGGCGTATATTGTCGCAGATGATGCAAATACTGCAATCCTCTTCGCTTCTGCCTATCATTAGACGGGATGCTATGATGTTTCAAAAAGATAAGGGCTATAACGAATCATGGTTGTACAGCAAAGAATCGAACAAAAACTGGCCGCAGCATTTTCTCCTGTGTTTTTAGATGTGATCAACGAAAGTCACATGCATAACGTTCCTGCTGGATCAGAGAGCCATTTCAAAGTAACGGTTGTTACGCAGGGCTTTGAAGGGAAACGATTACTGGCAAGACACCGTTCGGTTAACCAAGCACTCGCGGATGAGTTGAAAAATGATATCCATGCTTTGGCAATTCATACATATACTGAAAGCGAGTGGCACGAATTAAATGGGCAATCCCCAGTCTCCCCTCCATGCCATGGTGGATCAAAATTAGACCAATAAAATTGAACAATATCTAAGGCTGTTAGCATAGACGGCCTTTTTATTGGCAAAAGTAAAAAATGCATAACGCGCAGTTAACAACTTGAATGAAAAATTCTGCGAAGTGAAATGTAAGTGAGCAAATGTTAAAGATTTACATGTCGACGAAACACGATATGCATGCATAAACATTTTTACAGTTTGTTACGCTTGTAACACTCTTTAAACAACGTTTTTGCATGTTGATTTGTGCACTTGCTCATACTTATCCATCAGAATTGGCGATAGTTTGCTCAGTTGCCGAAAATTCAAGGTGTATCACGGTGATTGCCGTGGAATAGCGACTTTGGTTGATGGTAGAATCCACCGCTTGAAAACTAGCCCAACGCGTAAAAATGTTGCGGGTTGGTCATTTGGAAGTTGCGAAGGCTGAATAATTTCGTTGTTCAGCCAGACAGTGGAAAGTCGTGTATTAACTGCGCAATAACAGAATTCTTTTTCCCGTTAATGTAGTGCAAGTGCGTATGATTACAATAAAAAAGGGTTTGGATATCCCCATTTCAGGGACTCCTACTCAGGTGATTAATGATGGCCCAGCCATCAAAAAAGTCGCCTTGCTTGGCGAAGAGTACGTTGGCATGCGTCCAACAATGCATGTTCGCGTTGGAGACGTAGTAAAAAAAGGTCAGATTCTTTTTGAAGATAAAAAGAACGCTGGCGTTAAATTTACTGCGCCTGCAGCAGGTACTGTGGTTGAAGTAAACCGCGGTGCGAAACGTGTTCTTCAGTCGGTTGTCATTGAAGTAGAAGGCAACGAGCAAGTCACTTTCAATAAGTACGAAGCCTCTGAAATTGCAGGCCTAGACCGTCAAGTTGTTGTAGAACAGCTTGTAGAATCTGGTGCCTGGACAGCGCTTCGAACCCGTCCATTCAGCAAAAGCCCGGCAGTAGATGCGAAGGCTGCGGCTGTATTCGTTACAGCAATTGATACTAACCCTCTGGCTGCAAACCCAGAGCAAATTATCAATGAGCAGCAAGAAGCATTCGTTGCTGGTTTGGATGTTCTTTCACGTCTAACTGACAATAAAGTGTTCGTATGTAAAGGCGAGTCAAGCCTTCCACGTAGTTCACAATCTAATGTCGAAGAGCACGTGTTTAACGGTCCTCACCCTGCAGGTTTGGTTGGAACTCACATCCACTTCCTTCGTTCTGCAGGCTTGGAAACGCAAGTTTGGCACCTGAACTACCAAGACGTTATTGCGTTCGGTAAGCTTTTCCTAACCGGTGAAGTTTACACTGACCGTGTAATCTCTTTGGCAGGCCCAGTGGTAAACAACCCTCGCCTAATTCGCACACAAGCCGGTGCGTCAATCAACGATCTTACTGACAATGAATTGATGCCTGGAGAAATCCGTCTCATTTCTGGTTCCGTATTAAGCGGTACAGAAGCTGGCGGTGTACATGGTTATCTTGGTCGCTTCCACCTGCAGGTGAGTGCGCTTCGAGAAGGCCGTGAGAAAGAACTGTTTGGCTGGATTGTTCCAGGCAAAAATAAGTTCTCTGTAACCCGTGCGTTCCTGAGCCAGTTCTTCAAAGGCCAGCTGTTCAACATGACGACCACTACCAATGGTAGTGAGCGTTCAATGGTGCCAATTGGTAACTATGAACGTGTTATGCCTCTGGACATTGAGCCAACCATGTTACTTCGAGACATCTGTGCAGGTGATTTGGACAGCATGGTTCAGTTAGGTGCACTCGAACTTGATTCAGAAGATTTAGCTCTGTGTACCTTTGTTTGCCCTGGCAAATACGATTTTGGCCCGATGCTTCGCGAGTGCCTTGATCAAATTGAGAAGGAAGGGTAACTGATGAGCCTAAAAAAATATCTGGAAGACATCGAACCGCATTTTGAACCTGGTGGTAAGCACGAGAAATGGTTTGCACTGTATGAAGCAGTTGCAACCTTGCTTTATACCCCAGGTATGGTGACACATCGCGGTTCGCATGTTCGTGACAGTATCGACTTAAAACGCATCATGATCATGGTGTGGATCGCTGTGTTCCCTGCCATGTTCTTTGGCATGTACAACACAGGTAACCAAACCATCATGGCATTGAATGCCATGTACAGTGGTGACCAACTTACCTCAATCATTGACGGTAACTGGCATTACTGGTTAACACAGATGTTTGGTGGCACCTTACAAGCCGATGCTGGCTGGGCAAGCAAAATGCTGCTTGGTGCGACTTACTTCCTGCCAATCTATGCGACAGTGTTCCTTGTCGGTGGTTTCTGGGAAGTCCTTTTCTGTATGGTTCGCAAGCACGAAGTTAACGAAGGCTTCTTCGTAACGTCTATCCTGTTTGCTTTGATCGTTCCGCCAACGCTTCCACTATGGCAAGCAGCGCTAGGTATTACCTTCGGTGTTGTTGTTGCGAAAGAAATCTTCGGTGGCACTGGACGTAACTTCTTGAACCCAGCACTTGCTGGTCGTGCATTCCTGTTCTTTGCATACCCTGCACAGATCTCAGGTGACTTGGTTTGGACTGCCGCTGATGGTTACTCAGGTGCAACTGCACTGAGCCAATGGGCTGCAGGCGGACAAGGCGCGCTGGTTCATAACGTCAGTGGCAACTCGATTTCTTGGATGGACGCGTTCATCGGTAACATCCCTGGCTCAATCGGTGAAGTATCAACGCTGGCTATCATCATCGGTGGTGCAATGATCGTGGCGATGCGTATTGCATCATGGCGCATCATTCTCGGCACTATGGTTGGTCTTGTTGCTACGGCGACCTTGTTCAACATCATCGGCTCAAGCACTAACCCAATGTTCAGCATGCCTTGGCACTGGCACTTGGTTCTAGGTGGCTTTGCGTTCGGTATGATGTTCATGGCAACCGATCCAGTTTCAGCCTCATTCACCAATAAAGCAAAATGGTGGTACGGCATCCTGATTGGTGCGATGGCAGTTATGATTCGTGTTGTTAACCCGGCATACCCTGAAGGTATGATGCTGGCGATTCTGTTCGCGAACCTGTTTGCCCCGCTGTTCGACAACCTGGTAATTCAGGGCAACATCAAACGGAGACTGGCTCGTGTCAAGCAATAACGATAGCATTAAAAAAACGCTGACCGTAGTTATCGCGCTGAGCCTTGTGTGTTCAGTCGTGGTATCTTTCGCGGCGGTTTCTCTGCGTCCTTTGCAAGAGAAAAATGCCGTTCTAGACGTACAGCGCAACATCCTTTCTGTTGCCGGCATCGATGCTGACGGTGACATTCAAGCAGCCTTTGGCAAATTCATTCAACCGCAGTTGGTTGATTTGGCAACCGGTGAGATGGTGGGTACTGAAGCAGAAGCTGCTAAGTATGACCAACGTCTTGCGGCCAATGACCCAGCTGAGTCTATTGTGCTCCCAGCCGACCAAGACTTCGGTGGTATTGGTCGTCGCGCCAATCTAGCGAAAATCTATTTGGTGAAAGACGCAGAAGGCAAAACGAGTGAAATCATTCTACCAATGCACGGTAACGGCCTTTGGTCAATGATGTACGCGTTTGTGGCAGTTGAAACTGATGGCAACACCGTTGGCGGCATTTCTTACTACCAACAAGGTGAAACTCCAGGACTGGGTGGTGAAGTTGAAAACCCACGCTGGCGTTCACAGTTCGAAGGTAAGAAGCTGTTTGATGAGCAGGGTAAACCAGCGATCCGAGTCGTGAAAGGCGGCGCTCAACCGGGAGATATCCACGGTGTTGATGGTCTGTCTGGTGCAACCCTGACGGGTAACGGTGTTCAGTACACCTTTGACTTCTGGCTGGGTGACAATGGTTTCGGGCCATTCCTAGCTAAAGTTCGTGAAGGAGGCCTGAACAATGGCTAACACTAAAGAACTTAAACAGAATCTGTGGGGCCCACTACTAGACAACAACCCTATTGCACTTCAAGTGCTAGGTGTGTGTTCTGCGCTAGCGGTAACCACTAAGCTAGAAACCGCATTTGTTATGACGCTTGCAGTTGTTTTCGTTACTGCATTCTCTAACTTGTTTGTTTCTGCGATTCGTAATCATATCCCTAACTCAGTACGTATTATCGTGCAGATGGCGATCATCGCCTCGCTGGTAATCGTTGTTGACCAGATCCTTAAAGCATACGTTTATGACATCTCTAAGCAGCTTTCTGTATTCGTTGGTCTGATCATCACAAACTGTATCGTAATGGGTCGTGCTGAAGCATACGCAATGAAATCAGCGCCACTTCCATCATTCATCGATGGTATCGGTAACGGCTTGGGTTACGGTTTCGTTCTGATTACTGTCGGCTTCTTCCGTGAGCTTTTGGGCTCTGGCAAACTGTTTGGTATGTCTGTACTGCCTCTGACATCAGAAGGCGGTTGGTACCAGCCAAACGGTATGATGCTTCTGGCACCATCAGCATTCTTCCTGATCGGCTTCCTGATCTGGATTGTACGTACGTTCAAACCTGAACAAATAGAAGCGAAGGAGTAAGGACGTAATGGAACATTACATCAGCCTGCTGGTCCGTTCGATCTTCATCGAAAACCTGGCACTTTCTTTCTTCCTAGGTATGTGTACTTTCTTGGCAGTATCTAAGAAAGTTAAAACATCGTTCGGCCTTGGTGTTGCGGTTATCGTAGTACTGTCTGTGGCCGTTCCGGTTAACAACCTGATTTACAACTTTGTACTAAGAAACGGTGCGATTGTTGAAGGCGTGGATCTTAGCTTCCTCAACTTCATCACTTTCATCGGCGTTATCGCGGCACTGGTACAGATCCTCGAAATGGTTCTGGACCGCTTCTTTCCGCCGCTATACAACGCCCTGGGTATCTTCCTTCCATTGATCACAGTTAACTGTGCAATCTTTGGTGGTGTATCTTTCATGGTTCAACGTGACTACAACTTCGTGGAGTCTGTGGTCTACGGTTTCGGCTCCGGTGTGGGCTGGATGCTGGCGATTGTGGCGCTGGCAGGTATTCGTGAAAAGATGAAGTACTCAGATGTACCTCCTGCACTTCGTGGTCTAGGTATTACCTTTATCACTGTAGGTTTGATGGCGCTGGGCTTTATGTCTTTCTCCGGTGTTCAACTGTAAGTCGGGTAAACCGCGAAATAAGGAATAGTCAATGGACATTATTCTTGGTGTAGTGATGTTTACTCTAATCGTACTGGCTTTGGTACTGGTGATTCTTTTCGCCAAATCCAAGCTGGTACCATCAGGTGACATCACCATATCTGTAAACGGCGATGACTCTTTAGCTATCGTTACACAACCTGGCGGCAAGTTGCTAAGTGCGCTTGCAGGTGCAGGCGTATTCGTCTCATCTGCATGTGGTGGCGGTGGCTCTTGTGGCCAGTGTCGCGTGAAAATCAAATCGGGCGGCGGTGATATTCTGCCAACTGAACTTGATCACATCAGCAAAGGTGAAGCGCGTGAAGGCGAGCGCCTAGCATGTCAGGTTGCAATGAAAACCGACATGGACATCGAGCTTCCAGAAGAAATCTTCGGTGTTAAGAAATGGGAATGTTCTGTTATTTCTAACGATAACAAAGCAACCTTCATCAAAGAGCTTAAGCTTCAAATTCCTGATGGCGAATCTGTGCCTTTCCGTGCAGGTGGTTACATCCAGATTGAAGCACCAGCACACCATGTTAAGTATGCTGACTTTGATGTACCAGAAGAGTACCGTGAAGATTGGGACAAGTTTAACCTATTCCGCTATGAGTCTAAGGTTAACGAAGAAACTATCCGCGCATACTCAATGGCAAACTACCCAGAAGAGTTCGGTATTATCATGCTGAACGTGCGTATTGCAACGCCGCCACCTAACAATCCAGACGTACCACCAGGCATCATGTCCTCGTTCATCTGGTCGTTGAAAGAAGGCGATAAGTGTACGATTTCTGGTCCGTTCGGTGAGTTCTTCGCGAAAGACACTGACGCAGAGATGGTATTCGTAGGTGGTGGTGCAGGTATGGCACCAATGCGTTCGCATATCTTCGACCAGCTCAAGCGTCTGAAGTCTAGCCGTAAGATGTCCTTCTGGTACGGTGCACGTTCTAAGCGTGAGATGTTCTATGTGGAAGACTTTGATGGTCTTCAAGCAGAGAACCCTAACTTCCAGTGGCATTGTGCATTGTCGGATCCACTTCCAGAAGATAACTGGGACGGTCTAACAGGCTTCATCCACAACGTGCTCTTCGAGAACTACTTGAAAGATCACGATGCGCCAGAAGATTGTGAGTTCTACATGTGTGGTCCTCCAATGATGAACGCAGCGGTCATCGGCATGCTGAAAGATCTGGGTGTTGAAGATGAAAACATCCTACTTGATGACTTCGGTGGCTAATTTACACCGTGTCTGAAAGAACAATGGCTGGCCTTAGGGTCAGCCATTTTGCGTAAAAACCATACCAATCACAGAAGTTATTTAAGTGAATCAAGGCGTAAGCTCCCTAAATCATTCTGATTTTTCTTCGATTTACAGCATTCAGTTCACTAAATATTTACTGTGATTGGTATTCGAATGCTTTTGTGTGTCGCGGCTAACATCGCAACCATATGCATTCAGATACCTCTCTTTTCTAAACCGGATTAAGTAATGAAAAAATTCCTGTTGTCTGCCGGTCTTATTGTTAGCGCCTTATTGGTTCTGGTGGGCTGCGATCAATCGCCGAAACAAACGCACTTGACAGGTTCCACGATGGGAACCTACTACTCGGTGAAGTTTTTAAACGATGTCACCTTGCCGAATGTATCTGACATTCAGCTGGAAATTGATAAGCATCTGGAGTTGGTGAATGATCAAATGTCGACGTACCGTAAGGCGTCTGAGCTGAGTCAGTTTAACCAGCACAAAGATGATTCACCGTTTACTGTATCGAAAGACACAGCAACGGTGGTTAGCGAAGCGATCCGCATTAATAAGCTGTCAGACGGGGCACTCGATGTCACTGTTGGGCCTTTGGTGAACCTCTGGGGCTTTGGTCCTGAAGGCCGACCAGATAGCGTTCCAACCGACGCTCAAATTGCTGAACGCCGAGCAATGACGGGGATCAATCACCTGTTTGTGGATGGGATGTCGTTGATAAAAACGAATCCTGATCTGTACGTTGATCTTTCCTCGATCGCTAAGGGATTCGGTGTGGATGTGATCGCGAATTATCTTTCTGAACTTGGATTGAATAACTATCTAGTCGAGATTGGTGGCGAGCTTCAGTTAAAAGGCGTGAATGCGGAAGGTCAGCCTTGGCGTATTGCGATTGAAAAACCAAGCAACGATCAACAAACCGTTCAGGAAATCATTGCCCCTGGAGACATGGCAATGGCGACGTCAGGCGACTACAGAAATTATTTTGAGGAAAATGGTGTTCGCTATTCGCACACGATTAATCCTGCAACGGCGAAGCCTATTCATCACCGTTTGGTGTCTGTCACCGTCTTGGATAAATCCTGTATGACGGCTGACGGTTTCTCTACCGCCTTTATGGTGATGGGGCCTGAGAAAGCACTTACGCTGGCGAACAATGAAAAAATTGCCGCATTTTTCATCATAAAGACGGATAGTGGCTTCAAAGAAGTCGCATCGGACGCGTTTAAAAAGTATCTAACACGTTAAGGGTAATGAAATGTCTGTATATCTGATAACGTTTTCGGTCTTCATGCTTGTGATTGCGGGCATGTCTATCGGTTACATTGTTCAACGAAAAACGATCAGCGGCAGCTGCGGTGGTCTTGGCTCTATTGGCATTGAAAAAGAATGTGATTGCCCGGAACCATGCGACGCACGTAAAAAGCGAGAAGCGCGCGCAGCGAAAGCAGAAGAGTGGAAAAAGAACCAGATTCTGTAATCACGCCATGTGATGAAAAGGTCGCCGAGTGCGGCCTTTTTTGTACCCGAAATCTGAGGTATTGCGCGCACTGAATCATGGGGGATGGTTCTTTGGGTGACAAACTTGCATCACTGCGCATTCGAGTAGATAATTACCACTGTTTATCTAAACAGTGTTTTGGGCCATTCTTGCTATGAAAAAGATTATTCATATCGACATGGATTGTTTTTATGCTGCTGTTGAAATGCGAGACGACCCTTCGCTTCGCGGCATTCCTCTGGCTATTGGGGGATCAGAAAAGCGACGTGGGGTTATTTCGACATGCAATTACGAAGCCCGTAAGTTTGGTGTACGTTCGGCGATGGCAACGGCACACGCGCTAAAATTGTGCCCAACACTGACCGTTGTACGCGGCGAAATGGCGAAATACAAAAGTGTATCCCAGCAAATACGTGCCATTTTTGAACGCTACACTGACAAGATAGAGCCGCTGTCGCTTGATGAAGCCTATTTGGATGTCAGTGACTGCTTACTTTTCCAAGGCTCAGCCACCCTCATTGCCGAAGATATCCGTCAAACCATCAAGCGAGAACTGGGGTTAACGGCATCAGCAGGTATTGCACCCGTTAAATTCATCGCCAAAGTCGCCTCTGATCTGAATAAACCTGATGGTAAGTATGTCATTACGCCGGATGAGGTTGCAGCGTTTGTTAAAACGCTGCCGTTAGAAAAAATCCCTGGTGTGGGAAAGGTCACGTTAGCAAAACTTCATGATATGGGGCTTTATAAGGGCGAAGATGTTCAGGCTTACGACAAGAACACGCTACTGTCTCGCTTTGGTAAGTTTGGCCAATCGCTTTGGAATCGCTGCCACGGCATCGATGAACGCGAGGTAGAAACCCATCGCGTGAGGAAGTCCGTCGGCGTAGAACGAACCTTGCCCGAAGATATTCAAACAGAATCGCAGTGCATGGATGTGATGACGTCGCTTTATGAAGAACTTGAAACCCGTTTGAAGCGAGTCTGTCCTGATTTGCTGATTGCGAGGCAGGGCGTAAAGCTCAAGTTTTCTGATTTTCAGCAAACGACGGTGGAGCATCGTCAGTGGAAATATGATGAAGAAGCCTTTCCTGAGCTTCTACTGGAAGCGCTATCCCGTCAGAATGGGCGCGGGGTGCGCCTGATTGGTTTATCTGTGGGATTAATTGCAACCGACGACAGTAAGGTCTCCCAGCTCAGTTTTGACTGGTAATAAGAAAGGGCACGCTAGGTGCCCTTTTTTGTTCTAGTGTGTCGAATTTGTTTATGCTTTCACTGGAATGGCTTTAAGTATCGCGACCATTTGCTCCCAAAACAGACCGACGGTTTCAATGTTTACCTTCTCGTCAGGCGAATGCGGGAACCTGATGGTTGGGCCGAATGAAATCATGTCCATGTTCGGGTACGGTTCTTTGAACAGACCACACTCTAGGCCTGCGTGAATAACCATGATGTTAGGAATGCGGCCGTAAATGCCTTCATAAGTACTGCGGAATACCTTCATGATTTCCGAGTCTGGATCAGGCTTCCAACCAGGGTATGCCCCAGAGAATGCCACGTCTGCACCTGCCAGTTCTCCCAATGAACGAAGCATACTTTCAACATAGCTACGGCCGCTGTCCGCCAAAGAACGGATGAGACACAGCATCGTCATGGTGGATTGCTCAGTCGTGATAACGCCAAGGTTAAGTGACGTTTCAACCACACCTTCAATGTCATCGCTCATGCGAATCACGCCATTTGGGCATGCGTTAATGGCCGCAATGATGCGACGTTGAACGGAAGAGGTAAGTGCTTGCTGACCTACGTCTGCATCCATGATGGATAGAGATAAGTTTGTCTCGATGGCACTTAACTCTTGGTTCAACAGTTGCTCATAGTGGCTGAACAGTGATGCCAGCTTTTCAGCACTTTCTTCTGGAATGGCAACGTCTGCAAATGCTTCGCGAGGGATTGCGTTGCGCAGTGTACCGCCGCGCACAGAGAGAACGCGTAGGCCTAGTTCTTCAGCATGGCCCGCCAAAAAACGGCCTAATAGTTTGTTCGCGTTGGCACGGCCAGTGTGAATGTCACAACCTGAGTGACCGCCTTTTAGGCCTTTGATTTGTAGCGTTTTGGCAACGTAACCCGAAGGCAGCGCTTCTCGCTCGAGTGCGAAGGAGATGGCTGCATCAACGCCGCCAGCACAACCCATATACACTTCGCCTTCTTGCTCAGAATCGGTGTTCAAAAGGATGTCACCTTCCAACCAGCCTTCTTGTAAACCGAAAGCACCGGTCATACCGGCTTCTTCGTCAATGGTCAGTAGCACTTCAAGTGGGCCGTGCTCGATATCTTTTGATGCAAGTACAGCTAGACATGCAGCCATGCCCATGCCGTTGTCCGAACCCAGTGTCGTACCGTCTGCGGTCACCCACTCGCCATCGATATAGGGACGAATAGGATCGACAGTGAAGTCATGGTCGGTGTTTTCATTTTTCTGCGGCACCATGTCAATGTGCGCTTGAAGTACGACGCCTTTGCGATTCTCCATGCCGGGGGTGGCTGATTTCTTGATAAAAACATTACCGACTTCATCACGACGAACAGCAAGACCTTCCTGTGTCGCCCATTCAATGATGTATTGAGCCAGTTGTGCCTCATGTTTAGATGGGTGAGGAATAGAACAAATCTTATCGAAAAACTGCCATACAGGCTGCGGGGACAATTGACTGATCTCAGACACAGGCTATCTCCAAAATAAAACAAAAAAAGAAACGGCATACAACTTATGCTGTATGCCGCTAAAATATCAGAATTTGTAACGTTAAAGTATGCTTTGTTAAAAGTATATCACTATTAACTTGTCGGAAAGCTAAACCTTAAACTGTGCCATTGCACTTTTAAGTTGAACACTCACGGTTGAAAGTGCCATGCTTTGTTCCGTCAAATCTTTGCTTTGAACGACGGTTTGTTTGCCTTTATCAACGAGACCGTGAAGGTTTACGTTAATCTCTTCTGTGGCGACCGTTTGCTGGCTGCATGAGGCTGCAATCGTGTTGTTTATTTGCGTAATTTCGCTGACTTTCGTATCAATCTCATTCAGTGCGTTGAGCACATCGTGATTATGCGTTGATGTCGATTCAGATAAAGACTGGGTGTTACTGATCGCGCTGTTTAACGAAAGGGCACGAGATTGTAGGTTAGTGATGATCTCTTCTATTTCATCGGTACTTTGTTGCGTGCGAATAGCGAGAGTTCTTACTTCATCGGCAACAACTGCAAAGCCACGCCCTTGATCCCCAGCCCGCGCAGCTTCTATCGCAGCGTTCAATGCGAGTAAGTTGGTTTGTTCGGCAATGTTCCTAATGACATCGAGTACTTGACCAACATTTTTAGAATCGTCAGAAAGTAAATGTGCTTCTCCACTTGCAGCACGCAGTGAGTCAACCATGGCATTCATTTGTTGGTTCATATCACCAATGACATCCTTGCCTGTATGACATTGCATTGCAGCATTGTTTGCTTCTTCTGCTGCATTGGCAGACGAGGTTGCAATTTCTTGATTGCTTGCGAGAAGTTCATTAACGGCTGCGGCGATACTTTCGAGTTCTACGTTTTGTTGGTTAGCCAATGTTTCAGACGATTTGGATAAACGTGTCATTTCATTTGCTGAATGAGAAATGGTATCTGAAACAGGGTTAATGTCGCTAACAATGGCACGTATTTGATCGATGAACCGATTAAAGAAGCGCGCGATTTGGCTTAGTTCGTCTTTACCATTATCGGATAGTCTATGCGTAAGATCGCCATCGCCGCTGGAGATGTTTTTAAGTGCTTCTGCCGTTTTTGTGCTGGGTTCAACGATAGAATGTCCAATTGCGATACTGATTGCTAAGACAATAGACAGAATGCCTCCGACGCCGAGTAGTAACTGCGTCAGTTCACTTGCAAACGCTTCCTTGACGTCATCGACGTAGATTCCTGTACCTAGAATCCAGCCCCATGGTTCAAACAGCTTAACGTAAGAGACTTTTTCCACAGGGACATCGGCGTTTGGTTTACTCCAATAGTAATTCACAAAACCTTCACCAGAACGTTGAGCAACATTGGCCATTTCAACAAATAGCTTTTTATCTGCTTTGTCTTTGAAGTTCCTTAAATCCTTCCCATTGAGGTTAGGTTTTATGGGATGAAGTACCATTTTTGGGGTTGAATCATTGATCCAGAAATAATTGCCATTGTCATATCGGAGCGCTGAAATGGCATTAAGTGCTTCTTGTTTGGCTTGAGACTCGCTAAATTCACCCTTTTGATAGCGATCATAATAGTGTGCAATCAAACTGTGGCCGCTGTTAACCAAAACTTGCGTTTCCCCCTGTTTGAACGACATCAGGTTTTGATAATTGCTCGTTGCAAATAAATAAATGGGGATGAGCATGGCGAGAAGTGTGACTGCGACAAGCGTAAAGAGTCGACTACGTATTTTGATGTTACGAATAGCATTGACCATAATGCAATCCTGACCTATCGATATTGTTATTAGTTGTTCTACATTTTCAACTGCCTATCATTTATGCAACATGAGTCAATAAAAATATGCACCGTATAACGTTTTGTAAATACTTGTTGCATATTGTTTCAGTGGTCAAGTTACGGGCGATTTTTCAAATTACAATTTTATGTGATCTGCGTCTTGTTTTTGTTGTGATTAAATTACAGTTGATTTATTCTCTTACTGTTCAGAAAGGGCAAGACGCCCCTGAACATGGCCATGCGCTTTCAATGTTTAAGGATAAGCCCGAAATTTTCGTCTCCATGGAACCGAGCTTTACTAAAGCTGCATTTTCACGAAAATTTTTTGAGGTAATCCGTATGAAAGGTAATTCTGCATGTCGCTACTGGAACACTGGTTCTGTGTTTACTGGTAATTTTAAATATCCGACGCCGTTCGGATATTCCCGCAAGTGATGTGACTTGCATGATTTGACACATCCCCCGCTATACAGATATTTCGTTTCTAATTTGGAAACCACACTTTAATCTGGCGCCACTTTGATAGTGGCGTTTTTTTGTCTTGATTTTCTCTCTTTTTGTCAAAGCTATCGGCATCCTTCTCTTTACTTTATGCACCTCTCAGTTTTTCTACTTGTGCATTTATCCATCGAATTTTGGCTCTAGTATTGAGCACACGCGGCAAAATATCGTCGATACGAAGAGCCTTTGATTGAATCATCAACAATTGAAGCCAGTGTGACTTAATTCACGCTGGAAATTTCGATAATTGGCGAGTAAGATTCGCGTCAAATTCAGACGCAAACGTTTAGCCAAACGTTTGCGTAATATTGGCAGACCCACTCACTTTCCAAGGAACGAAAGCCATGCTTGAGCGTCTTTTTAAATTAAAAGAGCAAGGTACTGATATACGCACCGAAGTTGTTGCAGGTTTAACCACCTTCCTGACAATGGCTTACATCATCTTTGTTAACCCAGCAATCCTGTCCGAAACGGGTATGGATCGCGGCGCTGTTTTTGTTGCGACCTGTTTGGCTGCGGCGATCGGTTGTTTCGTGATGGGTTTGGTTGCTAACTACCCTGTAGCACAAGCACCAGGTATGGGCTTGAATGCCTTTTTCACCTACACCGTTGTATTCCAAATGGGATATTCATGGCAGGTGGCATTGGGTGCTGTGTTCCTTTCTGGTCTTTGCTTTATTGCACTGAGCCTGTTTAAAGTCCGTGAGTTAATCATAAACTCTATACCACTCTCTTTGCGCACGGGCATTTCAGCAGGTATCGGTATGTTCTTGGCGCTTATCGCGCTGCAGAACTCTGGTATCGTCGTTGCGCACCCTGCGACCTTGGTTTCAATGGGCGACCTGTCAGCATTCGCACCAGCAATGGCGG
>JBELME010000040.1:0-21266 GCA_042096095.1 Enterovibrio sp. | reverse complement strand
GCTTAAGGTGAACCAGCAATACATCAAATCTGCCGCTACCGCAGATCAGTACCGTGTTGAGCCGCCTTTTAAACTCCAAGGGTCTTATCGAAACATGAACAAATTGGCAGAGAAAATCTCGTCAGTCATGACCGATGAGGAACTCAATACCATGCTGCAAGATCACTACCAGGGCGAAGCTCAAACACTGGCCGCGGGCACGGAAGAAAACCTGCTGAAACTTGCCGAATTGCGCGGAGATATGACGCCAGAACAGCAAGGACGTTGGCAGGAAATCACTGATGGTTATCAGCGCCAGCAAATGATGGGTGATTCTGAAGACCGTGCAGGGCAGGTCGTACAGCAACTTGCGATGCTGAATCAACATGTTGCTCGGTTCGGTGGTAACAGCCAGGGAGGCAACTAAATGAATCGACAAAAATGGTCAGCGTGGCTAGAAGCCTCGATCGAAGATTACCGATTGGATGACAATGAGCGTCGCACACTTCAAGCAGAGTTCGCAGAGTCGGTATTAAGCGATGAAGACCGTGCCTATTTACGAAATTTAAGTTTCAAATTGGTACAGAAAGAAATCGCCAACCAAGGCGATGCTGGGGCACTCGTGCGTTGGCTAGAGCGGGTGGTGAAAGTGCTTGATAACATCATGAGTGCGAGTTCATCAGAAACCGCAACCAGCTGGTTCTCGCCGGGGAGAACATGCGCTGCGGGTATTATTGAACAGTTGAAATTGGCACGTCATTCTATCGATATTTGCGTGTTCACCATTGCAGACAATGATTTGACCAAACATATTCTTGATGCATACAAGCGCGGGATTAAGGTGCGGATCGTGACGGATAACGACAAAATGTACGATAGAGGGAGTGACGTTGAATACCTCGCCCAACAAGGTGTTGCCGTCAAAATTGATACAACTCAGTACCATATGCACCATAAGTTTGCGATATTTGATGGTCAAAGACTGATTAACGGCAGTTTCAACTGGACGCGCAGCGCCTCCAAATATAATCAGGAAGATATCACGCTTACCGACGATCGCAGGTTTGTTACTGCGTTCTCAAGACAGTTTGAAGCGCTTTGGCAGAAATTTCCCTGCCATAAGCCGTCATAGAGACAGGGAGATCCAATGACTGAATTGACGAATTCTCAGAGTCAGGTGCTGGATGTTGAAGTCACGCCTCAAGTCGTGGCGTTAGCTGACCAATTTGATGCATTTGATACCGTTGCCACCATTACCTTTGGTAAGGATGCGTTAGAGAAGATCACGGCATTCTCTGACGAGGTGTTGGAGCTAGTGCGCGTTCGAGACAGTGGCGAAGCGGGGGACATTCTCCATGCCATGGTGTCTTCCATGGACAGCGCCGAGTTCGATAACCTCGGGAAAAAGAGCCTATTGTCCCGACTGCCGCTGGTGGGTGAACTTTTTGATTCCTTCAAGAAGTTTTCAGCGAGCTTTGATTCTGTAAAAGGCCAGTTAGAGCAACTGTCTGGCAACTTAGAAGCGCAAGAAGTCAAACTGGCGCATGATATTACTCAGCTGGATTCGCTGTATGATCACAACTTAGCGTTGCTTGCAGGCTTAGATCAGTACATCGCGGCGGGCAAATACAAACTGAACGAGCTCACGCAGAGTGTGTTGCCAGATTTGCTTGCTCAATCTGAGCAAAGTGGTGATGCGCTGGATGCGCAAAAATACCGCGATGCGTCTCAAGCCATTGCGCGTCTTGAAAAGCGTGTTCACAACCTTGAGCTAACGCGCCTGGCTGCAATTCAAACTGCCCCTCAAATTCGCCTTTCGCAGGAAGGCAACAAAATGTTGATGGAGGATATTCAAGACATCGTTCACAACACCTTCCCGCTTTGGAAACGCCAATTTTTGATTGCGATTTCTAACTATGAAAAAGAAAAAGCGTTGAAGGTAACGCGAGCGGTGAAAGATTATACCAACAAGCAGTATGTTCAGAATGCGGAGAAGCTGAAAGCGTTGGAAGAGCAAATTGCTGAGAACTATCAGCGTGGTATTCTCGATTTAGACTCGTTGGAAACAGTGAACCAATTGACCATTGAAACCCTGAATAACACTTTATCACGCGTGAAAGAGGGAAGGGCACAGCGAGAGCATGCTCAACAGGTTATCGAGAAGGCAGAACTGGAACTTAAAAAAGCGTTAGAACAGACGTTGTCGTGATTTGCAGTGAAACATCGAAAGCCCCAGTACTTCTGCTGGGGCTTTTTCGCTTTTGGAGATTAGTGAGTGATGTTCATGACGTCGTCAACGATTTCGTGGGTTTACTGATTTTAAACAACACACGGTAAAGCGGCATTGTGGGATCAATCGCGCCGAGAGTTCGGCTGCTGACACTGGAGGGGTTTGAGCCCCTAAACCAATATCGGCCGTGCTCATCGCTTTGTTTGAGCGTTTTGATGACACAACCAAAAATGGGGTGAGTGAACGCATAGGCGGTGCCGGTTTGCTTTCTCCACCACGACGGCTCGCGAATCGTTATTACGAAGTCTGACGATTTATAAAGAGGGAACATGGAATGTCCCTCTATCCGAAAAAGTCGTAATCCGAGCATAGGTTTACGGCTTCAAATCTGGGTAAATGATAGGCAGTGACGGCGGGTACGGACACGTCGCGACATACGTAGGTACGTCTTTGCTTTGCCAGAATATATCAGCAAAGCGGTTCACCTTGTCCAACAGTTCAAGTGCTGCATCGCGGTCAATTTCTTGTTTTGCCTTTGAAGCCAGCATCATGATGTCATGCGTGAGGCCGTGTATTTCAGGGAATTTGTCAAATTGAGGTTGTTTAAAATAATCACCCCAAATGACACGAATGTCTTCTTTTACCTTGCTGCCATGTTCTTCTTTTTGCTGCACCAAACGAACAAAGCGTGCTTGTTGGTTTTGTGACAACTCTGATGTTGGTAGTTCTTCAATCAAATCCAACATGCGGATGATGGTTAGGGCAGCGATTTGCGCGTGAGAGGGGTCGTAGATTTTACAAGGAATATCACAATGTGCTGATGCACGCGTAAACGCTGTTTTTTGGTCTAGCTTATTTAAAAGGGCGTATAACATGTTCACTCTCCTTGCTCATGACGTTTTTGATCACGTAGACGACGTAACCCCCAAAAAGCCATTGCGCCTGCGCCAATCACAGGCAATGCCCATAGAAGATGAATCAGGGAGGCTGACCAATGTCCATGGTCATGACCGGCATGCGCCATCAGCATAGGGCTTGCTGTTAATAGGAATGCAAATAGTGCCAGGCGTTGAGTCATTTCACGTTCTCCTTTGTATGCGAAGCAGCGTTCGACGCTACTGATGAATTGATGGCTTTTTCAAATAAACACAACTCGTTTAATCCCGTTTGGTAGGCACGCAGCAGTGACACAAAAAACGGATTTTCGGGCGGCGTTTCGCCAAGGTTTTTTTCGAGGATCTCGAGAGGGGTATCTAAATAGAAACGCGCTTCTGAGTGCTTGTTTTGGGATTGGAATAGCGTTGCAAGGTTATGGTGACAGGCAAGCCAAGCAAAAAGGATGTCACCGTTTTGATGTGTGACGGGTTGTTCCTTTTCCACGGCATGCAGCGCAAGACCATAATGACGCTCTGCATCAACCCAGTGCTTGTTGTGAAAGCATCGATTTCCATGTGTCGCGTAGGCTTTCCAATCCATTATCATCACCCTTATGCGAATAGTAATGATTATCATTATTGATCGTGTCAATGAAAAGTAAAGCCCTCTTTCATAAGATTTTGCATTTATTGCATGAGTGGGGCGGATGTTTATGTCTTGTTGGTGTAAGAATTAAGGTGGGTAGCCGCAGTGTCTCTGCGCGAGAATAAGAAATTATTGGTACGAAGGGGGCATTATGCTAAAGTTGCGCGCTTTTATTTTTGCCATCAGTGGTCGCACTGAAAGGCCAGATCAAACCTAACACTAGGAATTATTTTGACTAATAACGACATTCTCCGCCGTATCCGTTATACCTTCGACTTTAAAGATCAGTCTATGGTAGAAATTTTCGCTGCTGCTGATCACGCTGTGACACAAGAGCAAGTGGTTAACTGGCTTCGCAAGGATGATGACGCGGCTTTTGTTAAAGCAACAGATACCGAATTAGCGATTTTCCTGAATGGTTTGATCAACACAAAACGTGGTAAGCGTGAAGGCGCACAGCCTGAGCCTGAGAAGCGCTTGAACAACAACATGATTTTCATGAAACTGCGTATCGCGCTGAACATGAAAGCAGAAGACGTGATCGAAACGCTAGAACTGATGGATTTCCGCTTGAGTAAGCACGAACTGAGTGCATTCTCACGCAAAGTAGACAACAAACACTACCGTGAGTGTAAAGACCAGATCCTGCGTAACTTCCTGATGGGCATTCAACGTAAACTTCGTCCTGAAGACACGCAAGACGCCGACGCATAATTTTAATCGCGAGCTGCTTTCCGTCATTCTTTGGCAGTGAGAGTTGCTCGCGTTTTGCTTTTCCACTCCCCCGCGTTTTGATTATTCCTAATATAGTGATGTGCACGATGTCGCTCTCAACGTCTAATACCTTTTCAACCTTGCCACTATCGCCAGCCACTGTTGCTGCGCTGCCTGTGCAATGCAATGCACCTACATCAATTCAATCACTCGCGATTCCTGCAATTAGCGCCCGTAAGGATGTGCTTGCGATCGCGCAAACAGGCAGTGGTAAAACGTTGGCATACGGCTTACCGTTGCTCGACAGTGCTCAAGTATCGGATTCGCCAACGTGTAAGTTGGTATTGGTGCCAACGCGCGAACTGGCTACACAGGTCAACGAAGCATTGTCGCCGATTGCGACTGCATTAAACCTCTCTACCGTTGTGATTTGTGGTGGCGTTGACAAAGAACCACAAATTGAACGTCTTTTAACGAAGCCTCAGCTTGTTATTGCAACACCAGGTCGCTTGAATGCGTTGTTGAAAGACGGGGCTGTCGATACATCAATCATTGATAGCGTTGTGCTTGATGAGGCTGACCGCTTGGTTGATATGGGGTTCTGGCCTGATGTCGAAAGCATCTTGGCGGTGATACCTGTGCCGCGCCAAACGCTGCTGTTTTCCGCAACCTTGCCAGAAGAATTAGAAGCGTCAATGGAAGGGCTGTTAAACAGTCCCGCAACCATTTTTGCCAGTGCAACAAACAGTGTTGTGAAGCAGGTTGAAGAGCGCCTATATCTGGTAAACAAAGGCAGTAAAGCCAATGTGTTGATTGACCAAATCAAACAACATAATTGGCAGCAAGTATTGGTTTTCATTAGTGCGCGTGATAATGCTGATGCATTGTGTAAGAAGCTAAATAAAGCGGGCGTTACCTCCACTGCCTTACACGGTGACAAAGCGCAGTCTGAGCGTGAGCACACCCTTGCCGCGTTTAAAGAGAAAAAGGTCCAAGTGCTTATCGCGACCGATCTCTTGGCGCGCGGTATACATATCGACCACCTGCCTGTGGTGATTAACTTCGATGTGCCATTGAGCCCAGCCGTATACGTGCACCGTGTGGGTCGTACTGCAAGGGCGGGAGAGCAAGGACTTGCGATTTCGCTGGTTTGTCATGGCGAGGCGGATTACCTACAAGCCATTCGCAACATGACCAAGCGTGAGCTGCCTCTGCAAGAGCTGGATGCGTTTCCTGTCACTGACAAACCGTCGACGGGTAACAGCAAACGTGCGCCACGTGATAAACAAGCTAATCGCCGTACTTCCCAGAAAAGCAGCATTAAGCAGTTCAAGAGTAAGCCAAAGCGTCGCTAATTCCGCCACTCTCTGATGGGGTGCTCAAATGCTGAACGAGTAAACCGAGTTTACGGCTTAAAGCATTGACCCTGCATAGGGAAATCATTATAGTAGCGCCCCGTTGAGACGAACTGCATCGCATTCGGCTTGATGAAAATTAGGTGAGTTGTCCGAGTGGCTGAAGGAGCACGCCTGGAAAGTGTGTATACGGCAACGTATCGAGAGTTCGAATCTCTCACTCACCGCCATATTCTAAAGCCCCAGCAGAAATGCTGGGGCTTTTTCGTTTCTGGCTTATGAAAAACGCAGTGACGAGTAATCCCTCCCTCACCGCCATATTTGAAACCCGAGCAGAGATGCTCGGGTTTTCTCGTTTCTGGCATATCGAAATGTCACGAAATCCGTTAATTTCCCGCATGTTATCGTCAATGCCTCTATAGTTGGTAAAGACGATCGAATTCTCCTGAGTAGTGTGATGTTCTAAGGATAGACATGCAGTTATCACGACTAAAACCCATGGCGGTGTTCGCTGCAGTGGTTAAAACAGGCATTTTAGCCGAGCAGGGACGTTACTCGGGATTAGCCGGCCCGCAGTGAGCGCGCAAATTCAAAAGCTGGAAGAGAGCCTGTCGGTTAGGCTTATCCAACGCACTACCCGCAGTGTTTCCCTGACTTAAGATGGCGCGCGTTTGCTACCGTTGGCGGAGTCGGTATTGTCCTCGCTGATTGATATTGATGACGTACTGACGCGAGATAAACCCAAAGGCCCAATCCGTGTAACCGCAACGTTAGAAATCATGAAATCTTGGCTTGCTCCCAAGCTAGAAGCCTTCACGCTGCAATATCCTGACATCACGTTTGATTTGGTTATGACAGACCAAAAGATTGATCTCATTGAAAATCAGATTGATTTAGCCATTCGTGTGTCTCGACTCAATGAGCAAGATTTTGTCGCGCGACCCGTGTTCGATGATCAACTCGCCATCTATGCATCGCCAGACTATCTCGACGCATTGAATGAGCCAATTACAGAGCGAAATGTAGAGCACTGTCGCTGGATTGTGCTTGAGCAGTTAATGCCCAACCGCACTGTGAATTTGATGAAGGGTGAAGAAACCTTGAGGTTTCAGCCGAGTCGCTACGACATCGTCAATTCGCCAAGCATGCTCAATGAATTGGTGGTAGCGGGACGAGGTTTAGGCTGTTTAATTTATCAAAACGTTCAACATCTTTTGCGGGAAGGGAAGGTCGTGCCCGTCTTGCCAGAGTGGCATGGAGACAGCTTAACCTGTTACTTGCTATACCCCAGTCGTCAACATATTCCGATGCGTTTACGGCTATTTATCGATTACCTATTGGAAAGTCGCGACAAGATTTGAGTAAAAAAAAAGCCCATGCGGTATCGCATCGGGCCCTTGCCACAAGAGGGAGGGTTGTAGCAATACTAAACAGACCAGAAAGTATCCTCAGCTTTCTGATCTTCGGAAAAGAGCCAAACTTCCATGATGAATCCGCCGTGAATGCGCAAAAGGTGTGTGCCTTTCATTGAAATCGAAAGGTTGCCGCTGGAGGCCGTGGTGTGAACGGGAACAGAAACGAGGTTGCCGTTTGCCATGAGTGAACCGTCAGGCTTGATGGCATAGGAATTATCGGTCACGTTTTTCATTCTCTGAAGCATTGCCGCGACACGGCCAAATCCAATTTTGTCACCCGAGAAAGGGTTACGACCCGGCTGATGCCAGAGCGCGTTTCTATCAAACAGCAATGCCAGCCCTGTCATGTCTCCGCTTTTCAGCGCGTCAAAATAAGCAGCAACAACGGTTCGATTTTCTTGCTCTGTTACCGAGGGATTCATTGTTTAACATCCTTAATAAACATGAACGGGGGAGACTGTATCGCGAGGTACACGCTTTGTTAGCAGAGTGTAAGCGTATGAAAGCGCTTGCTAATATAGTGAGATAGAAGATATATCGAGTGTGACAAGGTGATAAGGGGTGTAATTGGGACTAGATTGGTACGAAAAGTTGACAAGTAAATCGTTTACAACGTCGTCATCCTGCACCATTTCTCGTTTTGCGACGGATTGCTCATTGTTTTATTTCTGGGAATATTAGGCGTAACATCTTTGCGACCGATGAAAGAAAAGCAAATTCGAGCAGGCTTCCCTCATTCCCTAGCCAAAAGCTGTTCTACAGTAACTACGTATTTGCTGACCATAGATGATTCAAGGATGACGGCTTCCTTCCCGCCTCTATGTTTCTCTAACAGGAAGTCTTACGACAGGTGTATGCATGAACGAACTAGCAATTCTTGCGCAACCGGGTGTCCTAACCAATCCAACCTCACACGTTGAATACCTGACGTTTACGTTAAAAGACCAATGGTTAAACCTTGATGACATTGGGGATGCCCTAAGCCAGTTGCCTGGTATCGAGAAATCCATTCGACAAAAGGATCCTTCCGCAGGTTTAACCATGACGATGGGTTTTTCTGCGAATGCGTGGCCTAGCCTATTTCCCGATGTAAACCCGCCAGCCGAATTGCGTGCATTTCCTGAAATGCAAAATGGCGAGCGTCATTTCCCGTCAACGGCGGGCGATATTTTCTTGATGGTGAAATCTGAACGGATCGATTTGAACTTTCAAGTGGCGAAGCATGTGGCAAAGGCGCTATCAGGTATTGCTGATTTGGTTGAAGATATTCAAGGCTACAAGTACCTCGATAATCGCGACATGATCGACTTTGTGGATGGCACGGAAAACCCCGTCAACGATGAGCGTGTTGAATCCGTGCTTGTTGGTAAAGGTGATGAGTACCAAGGCGGCAGTTACCTTACCGTGCAGCGGTATGTTGATCGTCAAGGGTTATGGGACGAGCAATCAACGGAACACCAAGAAAAAGTCATTGGCCGCACAAAGATGGACGACATTGAACTAAGCGATATGGAGAAGCCCGCTTGGGCACACAACGAAAAGAGTAAGGTCGAGATGGAGGGGGAAGAAGTCAAAATGCTGCGTCAAAATCGCCCTTACGGCAATGCCATTGAACACGGCACCATGTTCGTGGGATTTGCATCGACCGCGTCGTTGATTGAAACGTCGTTACGGCAAATGATCACCGCCGATGAAGACGGTAACTACGACCGATTGTTGGATTATGTAGAAGCAAAAACCGGGGCGAATTATTTTATTCCGCCTCAGGCATTTATCGATGACCACTTTGACGCTTGATAAGTCTTTTACCCATGTTAGATGAAGAGGTATTCACTGCGGGTGAGTTGGCTGACATTGTCATCACAATGCCAGTCGACGCTTATCTAAAGAACTTCGTTTTAAGCTAGGTTTTAAACTGCTCGATAAGGGTTGCCAACTCGGTTGATTGCTGGCTCAGACCATTGCTGACAGTGTGTGTGCTTGTGATTGCCTCCGTGAGGGTTTGGCTACCGCGCTTTAGTACTTGTCGTCGCTCCGTCAGCTGGGCTAGCTCTCTATGCTGAGATTTTATCGCGGATTCTACAACAACACTGCGTTTCTCCAATCCCTCAAAGGTTTGGCTCATTGCACTCAGATGATGTTGAAGTTCAACGCTTGCTTTTTGGTTGTTTTCGCTGGCCAGTTTGGTGTCCCCAAGTAACCGGCTGGCGGCATCCACATTGTTTATGAGCTCATTAATCCAGGCGCGAATATCACCTGTTGACTCAGAAGTACGCTGAGAAAGACTGCGCACCTCGTCTGCGACAACGGCGAATCCTCGGCCATACTCGCCGGCTCTTGCAGCTTCAATCGCGGCATTTAATGCGAGCAAGTTTGTCTGTTCCGCAATGCTTTCAATCACGTCCATCACGCTCGCGATTTTCTTGCTTGTGTCGGTGAGACCTTGCATGGTCGATTCTACGTTGCCGACAGTGGCAACGCTGTATGCGATCGATTTTTCCGTCGCTGTCATGTGCGATTGCAGCTCATTGTTGCCAGTAACGAGTTCGCCAATGGATTCCCTGGTTTGCTGTATGGCTGATGCAATGTCCGTGGTTGCTGTATCCATCACGGTCAGAGAGTGTGCGACCTCTGTGATCTGATCTTGCGTGTCTTTGTTGATGCTCGATACGGTCTGATTTTGCTGGTCTAGCGTACCTGATTGCTTGTCGAGTTCACCGGTTCGGGTTTGGATATTGGTGACAAACTGATTGAATTTTTCGAGCAGGTTGTTGGTTGCGAGCGCGACGGCAGAAACCTCATCGCAATATTTGTCTTCAATTCTGACGGTAAGGTCTGAGTGTGAGTCTATTCCAGTGAGTGATTTAGCAATACGTTTTAACCTTAATATCACGGTTTTCGTCAGCCAAAGCATCAAGGAAAATGCAACCAGCAGTGAGAGGCCAATCGCCGCAAAAATGACGTTCGCCTGCTGATCAAGAAAATGAATCAACCCATTGGCGGAGGCATGTGCGTTTGTTTGTCGTTCGAAGAGTTTTTCATCTATCGAAACAAGAATAGGGTCAACGCTTGGATACATATCAAAGTCAACCAAACGGCCCGCGTCGTAATAGCTCTTATTTTCAATCGTTTTCTCGAATTTTTGAATGTAAGTATCGATCTTCTCCTTATTAGCCTGGTTCTCTTCTCGCCAAAGCGTTAATGAAGGGTATTGAGAAAGCTCTTGCCAACGGTATTCATAATTCGTTTTAAAAGCCTCAAATTCAGGTTCCACTTCATTCCAAAACAACAATTGTGCTTTGACTTTTTGAGAGAGTGTGACCAAAGCACGATGGTCGCGTTCCAGTGCTATCAGGGTCCAGACTTCTGGCAGCTTTTTGTTAACATATTCGGAGTAAGCGTCTGATGATCGCGAAGAGATCCAAAGCGCCAACCCACCCATGGCGATGGTGAGTGATGTGAAGAATAAAAATGCAATCAGAAGACGCTGACGTATGCTCATAAAAACGGCCTAACATGGGGATATTATGCCGCTAACCTAATTTGGGCTTATGTCAGAAAAGTTACAAATCTATCATTAGGCAAGTCTTTAGGAAGATATGTGTCTTTTGTCGCAATTATCTGTATTTTAGGGTTTTATTTACTCATGTGGCTGTGATGAAAGTTTAGATTTTCATTGCGCAGAGCGACAGTGAGAAGAAGAGTACCCCTGCAGCGAGGTACTCATTTTGGTATCTAAATTATTGTTTTGCCCACGCGAGTTGCCAGCTTGTTCCTGTCCCTGGTGCGTAGACACTGGGTGTACCACTGCACCAAAGGCTATTCGGCCAAGAGAGGCACTCAAAGCTTTCACCATTATTTGTGACAATATCTCCGGCCTGATAATGTTGACCTACTTGATAGGCATTATCTGTTGCTGGCGGCACCGTTGGTGGTTCGGGTTCTGTCGGGGGAGTGATTGGTGGCGTGGTTACGGAGCAGTCAATACTGCCTATGGCTTTCCACACGCCCCATTCATTTGATTGAGATGGGTTGTCACCTTGCGTCCACCACTTTGCTTGCCAGGTTGTGTTTGCCCAATTCACCGTGTCACCTGCCAGGTAAATGGTATCTGGCTTCCACTCATCCTGACATGTCCCTGTTGAGGCATCTTTGGCAATAGCAGAGACCTGCGCTCGGTATACTGTTGCGGTTTTATCTATGCCAAAGTTCAAGCTGGCCGTTGCTGTGCCTGCGCTGGATGCGCCAAACTCAATCTTGACTCGGCAACTATCGCCCGCCGTGAGGGTTGTCATCGCGCATTGGTCGTCTGCAATGACGGTTGAAGTGGCAACCCCAGAGCCTGTTACGTTGACATTTTCTATGGTAAAGCTGACAGTCCCTGTATTCTCAATAGCAAACGCGTGCTGTTTTATCTCACCTAAAGGAAATGCAGCAAGGGCCTCATTGGCTTTGTACCCAACAGACGGCAGGTCGTTGGATTTGACAACAATCTCATCGACAAAACGTTGAAGCGCTGCAATGTCACTGTATACGCCATACTTCCCTGGTCGGGCACACCCAATGCCCCAGCTCACGATGCCAAGCTGAGTAATTTGTCCAGCGCGATTGATGACCAGAGGCCCACCACTGTCACCTTGGCATGAATCGATACCACCCGCAGGAATGCCGGCACAAAATGACACGTTGCCGACATTGGCATAATTACCACCGGATTGACGGCAAACTGCATCAGAGACGAGCGGCACATCCACTTCTTGCAGTACCGCAGGTGAACTCCCTCCTTCAGATGTCCGACCTAGTCCTGCGACGGTCAGTGTATCGCCTTCAACTGCATATTGGCTTACGCTCCCTGACGCGATATCAACGGCTTTTACACCAAAAGGAATGCTGGTGAGCTTAAGGAGGGCAATGTCATTGGCCAATGTTCTCGTGTTGAAATTGGGGTGGACGTAAATCTGTTCAACATTGGCGCGAACGCCGTCTGTACCATTGTATTGAATACCGCCAATTTTCACGGCTATTTGGTTGGGGGCATCATTATCGACACAGTGAGCTGCAGTGAGCACATAACCATCACCGATATAGCTCGCGCCACAAAATGAACGATTACCCGAACGGTTAACGATTTGCGTATAGAAAGCCCAGTTTTCTGGCGTGGCGGGTTTGCCGCCGACAATGCATATACTGACACCTTCTTTGTCGATAGGTTGTGCGAGCAACAAGCTTGGCGCGAAAGCAGCGCCAATAAAAAGTGTAGCGACTTTCTTTTTCGACGTAGTCTCCTTGAGTATTCATGAGGGGAATTAATTGCCCCACAGAAAATCAAGCAGATGAATGTGGTTCTCTCCAAGCTAAGATGTGTGAAGTTTATGATTTGCGATTAATAGTTGGAAAGTCACTCCCCCATTAATTGCATTTCGATGAAATCGGAGGTTTGACCCCAAATCATGATTATAGAATGTGGCGTTAGGCTAGATGTGTTGCAAGAAAAAATAGGCATTGATTACTTAAATTTGGCTGCTCCCTTCAGCTCGCGAATACACATTTCGTAAAAATCATACGCTTGTGGAGACATAGAACGCGCTCTAAGGCAGAAGATCCCTATCTGACGTTCAACGTAAGGAGAGGCTAGAGGTAGCCAGGTCAAGTTTTTCGCATTCTCGGGGAAAGCCAGACGAGGTAGCGTTGTAATGCCAATGCCTAATTCAAGGACCGAAAAAAGCGACGTAATGTTTTCAACCGTGTAAAGCGCGTTATTTGTTAGCGCATTGGCGGGCGTGGACTCAAGCAGCGAGCAAGTACCATTCTTGATGAAAGGGTAGGGAGCGATTGCCTCCCAATCGATAGGCTGTGTGTGCTGAGTGAGAGGATGATCGTTCAGACAAATAATGCCTACTGGGTCTGCGAGCAATGGAATAAAGTCAATCCGTTCGTCTTGAATGTGCAGGCAGTTTCCAAGCGCAACATCCACTTCTCCTGCCAGTAATCGATTCTCAACCCCAGCGGCAGTGTCATCTACCAACACGACCTCAACGTCAGGGTGGCTTTCCGTGTATGTCGCCAAAATACTGGGGATCAATTTTGCTGCCACAGACGGAACACTTGCGATTCTCACTTGCCCCAATTGCCCGGCCGCCGCTGCGCGAAGATCGGAATTTAAGTCTTCATACAGCTTTAAGAACTGATTGATCTTGGGCAAGCAGAGATCGCCAAAGGGGGTGAGCTTGGCTTTGTGTCCTGAATCGAAGAGCGATTGTCCGAGAATCTTTTCGAGTTCTTTGACTGACGTCGATAACGCTGCCTGTGAGCGATTGGCTTTGGAAGCTGCAGCCCGAAAACCTTCTTGCTCTACCACCAATGAAAAATGCCGAAGTTGTTGAAGTTTTATGTCCATATATCGCGTCCCACTGATTTCATCCCTATCTCTATATTGATAAATAAAACTGAACAATTGTCAAAAATTAACCGTTAGATTTATCAAAATCAAAGGTGCAATATGTAAATCAAATGAAACGAAATGGTTAAAATGGATGCGAGCGCCATGTCACTAACTACCTCTTCACGTACCAATAAAACAGCAGTGCAAACTCAGCTGTTTGCCTCAAAAGCGCCTTTAGAATGGGCGGTGACGCACAACGGCACGCTTTATACGGCTCAAATTCCTATTGATGTCCGAGGGCAGCTTGTTGAGGGTGGTATTGAAGCGCAAACGCGCCAAACGCTCGATAACCTCGCTCACACCCTCGAATGTGCAGGAGTGGGTATAGATGCGGTATTGCAGGTGCTTATTTATGTCACAGACAGAAGCTATCTCGCCACGGTCAACAGTGTTTATGCTGAGTATTTTGAAGCGCCTTATCCAAATCGAGCCGCCATGGTGGTTGCTGGGTTAGCGCGAGAGGGCATGCTGGTGGAATTGGCCGTGTACGCAGCCGTGCCAAACACAGACTAAGCTCGCAGTAAACAGAATAAATCTCTAACACGTATTTGGATAACAAAATCAAGGATTTCTCATGACGTATAACACGGAAAGCGCACTTTACATCGACGGTCAATGGCTACAAGGCGCAAACACAGTTGCAAACGTTAATCCGTCTGATACATCTCAGTCGCTTGGTGACTTTGCTCAAGCGAGTCAATCTCAAGTTCAGCAGGCGATTGATGCTGCGAGAAACGCGCAGCCTTCATGGGAAAGCACATCACTTGAATTCAAACAGAAAGTATTGCAAACCATTGGTGATGAACTGATTGCACGTTGTGACGAGCTAGGCCGTTTGCTATCGATGGAAGAAGGCAAGCCTTTCGCAGAAGGACGCGGCGAGATATACCGTTCGGGTCAATTCTTTCAATATTACGCTGCGGAAGTGCTGCGTCAAATGGGTGACATTGCCGATTCGGTGCGCCCAGATGTGACCGTGGAAGTAACACGCGAAGCCGTGGGTGTGGTGGCAATTATTTCACCGTGGAATTTCCCAACGGCAACGGCTTCTTGGAAAATTGCCCCAGCACTGGCATTTGGTAACAGTGTGATTTGGAAACCTGCCAACCTGACGCCTGCAAGCGCAGTGGCACTGACAGACATTATTCACCGTGCGGGCGTTCATCCTGGTGCGTTTAACTTGCTGCTGGGTTCCGGCGCCCAAGTGGGTGACACTTTGATCAATAGCCCAGATATCGATGCCGTGAGCTTCACGGGTTCTGTCGATGTTGGTCGCACTGTTGCGGCGGCAACCGCCCCTAACTTTGTTCGCTGCCAGCTTGAAATGGGCAGTAAAAATGCCTTGGTCATCGCCAGCGATGCGGATTTGAAGTCAGCGGTTGATGCAACCATTGCGGGTTCATTTTCAGGCACTGGCCAAAAATGTACGGCGTCTTCGCGTCTTGTGGTGATGGAAGACATTCACGATGCCTACGTGGAAGCGCTGATCAAACGCATGTCAGAACTCAAAGTGGGTCATGCCTTGGAAGATGGCGTGTTTATGGGGCCTGTGGTTGATGAACGTCAACTCAGCGCAAACATGAACTGGGTTGAGCGCGCGAAAGAACACGGTGCTGATTTGGCCTTTGGTGGTGAACGTCTCGACCGTGAACATAATGGTTTTTACATGTCACCAACCCTTTTCCTCAACACCGACAACAGCTGGGACATCAACCAAGAAGAGTTGTTTGCGCCAATGGCATGTGTGCAGAAGGTTAGCTCACTGGAAGAAGCTATCTCGACCGTGAATGACACGCGTTTTGGTCTGACCGCCGGCATTGTAACGCAGAGCCTGCGCACTAGCACATTGTTCAAGCGCCAGGCGCAAACCGGTTGTGTGATGGTGAACTTGCCAACGGCCGGTACGGATTATCACGTTCCGTTCGGTGGACGTAAAGAGTCGAGCTTTGGACCACGAGAGCAAGGTCAGTATGCCCGCGATTTCTACACCATTGTGAAGACGGCTTATCAGCGCCCTTACTGAGTTATTCAAGGCAACTAGCAACGATCTTTCATGTGTATTTCAGAGGTGTGTGTCAGCACACCTCTCCCTAAACACATTTGAACCTTACACACCGCGAACATTTGCAAGGAGTCAGCATGTATCAAGACCACCTTATTATCGATGGCTTGCAGTACTGCAACTGGAACCGCGCTTACTTTGAACAGCTCAAGGAAAGCGGCGTGACAGCGATTCATGCCACCTTGGTGTACCACGAAACCGCCCGTGAAACGCTAACGCGGTTCGCCGAATGGAATTTACTGTTTGAACAAAACCCCGACCTCATCATGCCCGTCATGTCGATGAGCGACGTGGTGAAAGCGAAAGAAGAAGGCAAGGTTGGCGTTTTCTTCGGCGCGCAGAACTGCTCACCACTGGATGACGAGATCGGCATGGTCGAGGTGATGAGGAAGCTGGGCTTGCTCATCATGCAATTGACCTATAACAACCAAAGTCTGCTGGCCACGGGTTGCTACGAGAAAAACGACAGCGGGATCACGCGCTTTGGTAAACAAGTGATTGAAGAGATGAATCGCGTGGGCATGGTTATTGATATGTCACACAGTGCTGAACGTTCAACACTTGAAACCATTGATCTCTCATCGCGCCCTATTTGCATCAGCCATGCAAATCCTTCTTCGGCGCATGCAGCACTTCGAAACAAATCTGACACTGTTATCCGCGCATTGGCGGAAAGAGGCGGCCTACTTGGATTTAGTCTCTATCCATTCCACTTACCGGATGGCAGTGACTGTACTTTAGAAAGATTCTGTTCGCTCATTGCTGACACCGCGGAAATGGTGGGTATCGATCGTTTAGCCATTGGCAGCGATTTATGCCTGAACCAACCGCAGAGTGTGTTGGAGTGGATGCGAAATGGACGCTGGTCAAAGAGCCTCGATTTTGGAGAAGGCTCGGCCAGCAACTCGGGGTGGCCTGCGGCGTTGCCGTGGTTCCCCGACAGTAGCGGTATGACGAACATCTTTAAGGGACTTCGCGATAAAGGGTTTTCAGAAACGGAGACCGCCAAAATCCTTGGCGGAAACTGGGTCGAATTCCTCGATGCTGGCTTAAAACCAGCGGAATAACTTACTGCGGCTGAAGGATTTGCCTCCTGCTGTCAACGAAACGGGCACCGTGGCTTTGACCATTGTGTTCGCCATAATGTGGAGACAGAAAATGTCTGACTTACTCAACTCAGAGAAAAACGTGCCAGAGGCACAAAGCACCATTGAAAAGCTTGGGTTAAACAACCCTGTGTTATGGATGAGCGGGGGCTTTTTGACCGCGTTCGTTGTGCTTGCATTGGTTGATAACGCACTGTTGTCGAGCCTTGTCAATGCAGGCTTTGCTTGGTCAGTGAAGATATTCGGCCCCTATTGGCAGCTGCTGCTTCTGATTACATTCTTGGTAGGTATGGGACTCGCGATTAGCCCAGCCACATCAAAAGTGCGTTTGGGTGCGCTAGATAAACCGGAACTCGATGGCTTTAAATGGCTTGCCATTATCCTGTGTACACTTCTCGCAGGTGGTGGTGTGTTTTGGGCTGCTGCAGAACCGATTGCTCACTTCGTGAATCCGCCTCCGCTATACGGCACCCCTGAAGGCAATATTCAACGCCAAGCGTTCAACGCGTTGTCGCAGTCGTTTATGCACTGGGGTTTCTTGGCATGGGCGATTCTTGGCACCTTGACCACCATCGTACTGATGCACCTTCATTACGATAAAGGCCTTCCACTTAAACCGCGCACACTTTTGTATCCAGTTTTTGGCGACCGCGTGTTAACAGGCTTTTTCGGTTCTTTCATTGATGCATGCTGCATCGTGGCAGTAGCGGCGGGTACTATCGGTCCGATCGGCTTCCTGGGTTTGCAAGTGAGCTATGCGTTAAATGCGTTGTTTGACTTGCCTGACGGCTTTACCACGCAGTTCATCATCATTTTGGGTGCGATTGCGATTTACACCATCTCTGCACTGAGTGGGGTAAACCGAGGCATTCAAATCTTGAGCCGCTACAATATCATTCTGGCCGTTGGCTTGATGATTTACATCCTTCTCGTGGGGCCAACTGATTTCATTATCAACGGCTACGTTCAGGGTGTGGGCACCATGATCGATAACTTTATCCCGATGGCGACGTTCCGCGGTGATATGGGTTGGTTGAGCTGGTGGACCGTGTTCTTCTGGGGTTGGTTCCTTGGCTATGGCCCGATGATGGCCATCTTCATTGCACGAATCTCTCGCGGACGCACCATTCGACAGCTGGTCACAACCATTAGCATTATCGCACCTCTGATTACGTGTTTCTGGTTCTCGATTGTGGGTGGTTCTGGTTTGGCATTTGAAATGGTGAATCCAGGTTCTGTGAGTGCAGCATTTGAAGGCTTCAATTTGCCAGCCTCGCTGCTCGCGATCACACAGCAACTTCCGTTTCCTATGATTGTGTCTATTTTGTTCCTGATTTTGACCACGATCTTTATCGTCACCACGGGTGACTCCATGACCTACACCATCAGTGTGGTGATCAGTGGTGAAACAGAACCGAATGCGCTTATCCGTTCATTCTGGGGCGTGATGATGGGGGCAACAGCCATCATATTGATCTCCCTTGGGGCGGGTGGTGTATCGGCACTCCAGTCATTCATCGTGATTACCGCGGTACCCGTGTCGCTCATTTTGCTTCCTGCACTTTGGAACGCGCCACAAATCGCAATGAAGATGGCAACAGCGCAAGGGCTTAGATAACCCGCTGGCGCAAATTGGACAGAAATATGCCGTTTCGGAACATCACGAATTCGTGATGTTCCGGATAATTAAGGATAAGGACAAATAGGAACGTCCCAGAATCATAGGTGAGCATGAATGAACGCGAGCTTTGCCAAGGAATCTGAGAAAACCCTCCGAGACCCAGCAATTGTAATGGCCCCGGAACGCTTGGGCGCCATGCACCAAACCCGCATCAGCTTTGTTCGATCGCTGATCAGAAAAATGGCGAGTGAAAATTGGAAAGTGTCGCAAGCCCTTTGGAAAATGAATGACAAAGGCTTTGGTACCGCAGTTTACGAACTTGAAGCATCCCACGACATTTACCAATTGGTTGTTTTTTCTGATGCGATCTCGGATGAAGATCGAAATGACCGTGTTATTGCTGAAAAATGGGATGTCACCTTCGCGCTGATCCGTGGGCGAGTGGACATGAGCACCATTGAACAGCTGCGCCAAAATGTTCCCCTACAAGAAGCGGGGCGTAATTCGTCACGTGTGTTGGTGTTGGCGCGCGCCAATAAGAGTGTGCGTGTGTTTGAACACTTGGTGTCGGCATTGGCACAAGGCGAACAACCGGATACCGCAGAAATTGCGCGTGTTGGTTATATCCTTCGTACCACCGCAGTGTATGGCAATGGCAAATTCGGCATTGCGGATTTTGAAAACCTGCAGAGCAATAACGATTTCAATTTAACCTTCAGCGCCCAAATGTGTGCGGTATATATTCTTCGTCAATTCAGCTTGGATTGGGTGGAGTTTATTGCTCAGCAACGTGGCGGTGAAAAAGCATCAACGATATGCCCTCAACTGAAACGTTACCTCGGCATCGGTAACGCGACGGGTTTAGGTATGGCTCCTTACCTTATTCGTCATCCTCGGGTGGTGGATCGCTGGTTGTCCCATCGTGAAATGGCTTTGGCCTCTGCGTGCGCACAGCGAGTGAATGACGAGACGGTAAATCGTGTGTGTGGCTTACTGAAAAAAGCCCAAACGCACTTTGAGCAAATCATCACGATCAACGAACAGCAACAAGCGCTAAACACAGAATGTATCGCGCAACTCCCGGTGTTGATGACGCGTATTCGACAGCCTTTGTCACCGTTCAAAACGTGGGCTGATGTGCTCGAAAGCACAAAAGATTTGAGCTTGGAAACCCAAGAAGTACTGGCGACCTGCATCATGGAAATCTTTCCTGAGTGTGTTGATCGCTTCATCGATAAGCTGAATACGGACCAGTCGCTCTCACTGGATCCTGGCGTGAGTGTGAAAGACATGCTGGCGGTCTTGGAAACCCGCTACCGTTGGGCCATTGATATCGACTTTTCGGCACCTGAAAATCAGTACTGGTTCTGGTATCGCTCACAAGACAAAGAAGAGCCAAGAATGGGGGTTCGTGGGAAAGAACCCGGAGAAGAGCGAGAGCTGCCTTTGGATGTGGGTCGACAAGTGTCGAGGTTGTATGCCGCATTGAATCAGGCCGATCCGTCGCTTTCTTTGGCGCACTTTTTATTGAGTAACCCATCATATCGCGTGATTTCACGACGTGTCTGGACCATGGCGCAACAGCCAATGGGCGATATTCAAATGAATGTCTTGTCTGAAAAGGCATTACCGATGCATCTGTTGCGCTGTAAGTTGTCGATGTTTGGCGCGACTAAGTTTGATCCTCGTTCTGACCGTTGGGTGCGTGTAACGTTATTCCAAGGTGCGCCGTTGGTGAGCGATCTCGCTTCTCAACGCTTTGAGGAAAGTTGGCTATTTCCGCTTATGCCTTGCACGGATTGCGAAGTGACTGAACTAAAGGCATGTCAGAGAGGTGTATCAGCATGATGTATCTCTCTCACAATGAACTGGTCACCTTGTGTAGCAAAACCTACGACAGTCTGCATCGCCAGTGCGGCGAGTCTGATGTGATTGCCAACATGGTGGCCGATTTAGAAATGTCGGGGCTGAAAGGCGTTAAGCATTTTGTGTCATCCATGGATTTTCTAGCGGCAGAACCAGATGTGCCTGTCGGCGCGTTTTTGACAAACGATGCCACCATTTCTGTAGACTTGAAAGGCGCAAGTTTGTTGAACCATTTTCCTGCTTTGGTTGATGTGTCCATGGATCAAATGATAGGTCGGTCAGCGATTCATATCGAAATTCTCAATAGCCATAACCGTTGGTTTGCGTACGGGGAGTTGCTGAAGTTAGCAGGGAAAGGATTGTCGGTTCGCGCTCAGTGGAGTAATAGCCAAGCGCCGTTTCATGTCGATTGTGTATGGAATGCGGGGCGACGTTTTCCTGATATCTATTTCAGTGAATTACCTCAGCTCCCTAAGAAAAGCCTGCATGTTGATGTTCAACAAGCCGCGTTTACTGCGGAAGATTTTGGCCCTTTTACCACCTGTATCACGGCAAAGTCTTTGTCTGAAGCAGAGCGAAGAGCGTGGAGAGACGGTATAGAAATTGACGAATCCCATTGGCAGACGCTCAAGCATTATGCGTCCCGCAATTTAGTGGAAAGTAGTGAGCAGTCAAAGATGGGGGCGGGTGGTCAGTAGATAGATAAAAGTATTTCGATTCGCTCAGCAAGCTCGATGAAAGTCGGGCTTTTTTTGTGCGTTTATAAAATTGGATAAATAGAAGGTGCCGAAAGCAAGGGCGAAAGGCAGTTTGTTGCAAGAGGCGAGAGATTTACGGCGGTTCAGTTGTTCTATCTGGCAGTCAAACGAGGGTGGTCAACTGCCAGTTTTCCCCGATGTTAAAAGCGCATTGGGCTTCTAACATACTCTAAGGTATTCGTGCCTTACAGCACGCC
>JBELME010000039.1:0-21464 GCA_042096095.1 Enterovibrio sp. | reverse complement strand
GAACAATGGCATTCACGGCGGTGAGATAGGGATAGTTCCAGGGTGCAACGACAAATACGGTCCCTAGAGGAACACGTTTGATGTAGCGCCTAAAGCCGGCTTTTTGTGGTAATTGGATTGGCGCAAGTGCCTCAGGCGCGATGTCGATCATGTGAAGAGCACGCTCTTCAAAGCCAGCGACTTCGCCTTTTGTGTAAGCGATAGGGCGACCCATCATCCATGTGATTTCTTCAGCAATTGCCTCACCTTGGCTGACGAAAATCTCAACAGCTTTTCGACACAGGGCTTGCTTGGCATCCAGGGGGAGGTCTTGCCAATGTGCTTGCGCGTTCTTTGCCTTTTCAAGTGCATCATTGATTTGATTGGTGTCGGCAAATCTATCATCAACATACACACTGCCATCTATCGGCGAAATGGTTTGAAAACGTTCCATGTCGGTTCCTTTCATTAAACGTCGTTACACGTAGGCGTACTCATATTGCGTGAGCGAGAATATTCAAAGGGCGTTAGATAATTTCAAAATAGCGGTCGAGTTCCCAATCCGTGACATGCTTACGAAACTCACGTTCTTCCCATTCTCGTGATGCGGCGAAATGTTCAACGAAGGCATCGCCAAGCATGCTTTTTGCTGCATCTGAAGATTTGAAACGCTGTGCAGCTTCCCAAAGTGTGCTCGGAAGCTGAAGTTCTGAGGGGTGATCTTGCTCATACGCATTGCCAACAATACGGTCGGTGGGTTCCATTTTGTGTTCAATGCCGTATAAGCCAGACGCGAGCGCGGCGGCAAGTGCGAGATAAGGGTTGGCGTCGGCAGCGCCCAAACGGTATTCAATGCGCTGAGATTTTTCAGAGCCCGAATAACACGCAAAGACGTGGTGCGGTTTTCAACGTCCCACGTTACGGTTGTTGGCGCCCAAAAGCCGGGGATCATACGTGAATAACTGTTGATGGTCGGGGCAATCATGCAGAGGAATTCCGGCATGAGTTTCTGTTGACCCGCCAAGAAGTGACGTTGAATGTCACTCATGTTTAGCTCGGCGTTTTCATCGTAAAACGCACTTTTACCACTGGCCTTGTCTTTCAAAGAAACATGAATGTGACCGCTTTGACCGGGGTAGTCGTTCGTCCATTTCGCCATAAATGTCGCCATCATTTCATTTTTTTGGGCGAGCACTTTCATTTATGTCTTAAAGAGCGCAGCTTTATCCGCCGCATCTTTCGCGTTGTCGTAAGTGAGAGCAGCTTCAATGACCCCTGGGCCCGTTTCTGAATGAATGCCTTATATCGGAAAGTCCATGGATTCACCCATGGCCAAAATTGCGTTGTACAGCCCTGAGTAGGTGGAGTTGCGGATCATGGAATAACCGAACCAGTCTGGCGTGATGGTTCGAAGGTTTCGGAAACCTTTTTCTCTCGCAGAATGCGGGGTTTCGTCGAACAGGAAGAATTCGTACTCTAAGGCGGCGTAGGCATCAAACCCCATTTCTTCGGCTTTATCCAGCACGCGCCGCAGTGTGGCGCGCGGACAAACTGCTTCGGCGTCGCCTTCAAACTCTGCAATAAAAAGCAACATGCCATCTTCATCTAATACGTCGCGGCAGGTATCGGGAAGAATTCTGGCCCCTGCATCTGTGTAGCCTGTGTGCCATCCTGTGAATGTGGCATTGTCGTAGAGTTGGTCTTTGACATCCCAACCTAAAACGACATCACAGAAGGCAAAACCGTTGTCGAGAGAGGAGAAGAATTTGTCTTTCGACATGTATTTGCCGCGCATGACGCCATCATTGTCAAACAACCCAACTTTGACGTGGGTCAGTTGGCGTTGTTCGATGATTTGCTTCGCATCCTCTGCTGTTTTTACGTCGCGTGCTTCCATTCTTGCTCCTTACACATACCTGTAATGCGTCACTGGATCAGTGTCCATAACGATAGCTGAATAGGTGACGGGCAGTTTTTCGTGGTAAACAGTCTGTTTCGCCGTTGATTCGCTTTGCCGCAAATTCAAAGATAGGAGATAGGATGAAGGTTCGGCTACAACAATCACATTGCGTAAGACAACACTATAAGTAGAGGTAATAGTGTTAACACAGTCAGAGTTATGAAAACTTCCCAACGCGGATTTTTCCATCTAACCAGGGGTAGTGCTGTCGGACTTTCGCAAGGAAGTGCTGTCGGAGAATGGTACAGCTTCCCTCCGCCAGTACCTCGGGCAAATCACCCAGCTCATTTCGTCGCGCGATGAGTGTTAAGTAGCGATAAAATATGTCTTTTTCTGGAAGGGGAAGGCAGCGCAGTTGATGGCGAAAAACCTCACCTTGCATCAAGCAAAGCGGGGTAATCAATGCCCAACCTAAACCTTGAGCAACGGCTGATAAAACGGCAAAGGTATTGTCGAATTGCATTCTATCGGGCACTTCCAAGCCTTGCTGATGCAGATACGTTTCAATCGACTTACCAATAAGACTTTGTTTACTATATCGAATCATGTCTAGGTGTTTGCTGAGTGCAAGCAACGACGTGCATGATTGAGCATGCTCGGAATGAAACTGCTTGGGCAACACTAATACAAAGGGCTCTTTGAGAATTTGGTGCCGGCGTAAGTTTTCCTGATTTTCTAGCGTATCATCAGAAATAATAATATCGATGTTTCGACTGAGCAGACCTTGCTGGTGGAGATGTGAGTATCCCGTGCTCATGGTCCAGTTTTCGGTGTGCTCTTTGACAGTATCGATAATGGGTTTGCCGACGGTGGATGCCAGGGAATCCACCATGGCGATCCGCACTAAATGGAGGCTATTAAAGCTGCCTTTGGTCACGACATGCTGGGTTTTCTTTGCTTGTTCGAGAAGGTGAACGGATTGGTCATAGAAATACCGCCCTGCAACAGTGAGTTCAACGGGACGAACACTCCGGTCAAGCAGTTTAACGCCGAGATTACTTTCTAGCTGAGCAAGAATTTGAGAGACAGCAGATTGAGAAATGTCTAACTGTAATGAGGCTGCGGTCATGTTGCCTGCTTTGGCGGTTGTGATAAACACTTCCAACGATTTTAATTCAAAGCCTAGCGATCGCATTTGTGCCTCCTACTTTGCATTCGATCCTGATTGGGGTTGTTCACCGTAATGACACCTCTTGTCACTGCGTCAGTATCAAGCGTAGCAAGTGTATTTAACTTCCAAGCTAACCACTTCGTACTACATCGTATTGAACGTCTTAGAAAAAGGAATTGGGATGAAAAAAACGGCGCTCAAAGTGAGCGCCGTTTTTTGTGAAAGCGTTTGTCCCTCCAAGGGCTTTTGTTTGCTAGCCGCTCACTAGGTTGGGCAACCAGAGCGTCAATGACGGGAAGAACGCAATGATGAACACGCCGACGACTGACGCCAACACAAAGGGGTGAATGCGTGCGGTAATTTGTTCAACGGTTGAACCGCCAATCCCTGATGCGACAAAAATGTTCTCCCCTAAGGGCGGTGTGGCAAAGCCAATCGACAAGGTACAAACAATCACGATGCCAACATGGGTTGGGTCAGCACCCAACATATACATGATAGGCAACAGCACTGGCACAATAATCATGATAGCGGCGAGGGTTTCCATAAACATGCCGATAAACAGCAACAACATAATGGTTAATGCCCATACCAAATACATGTTGTCCGTCACGCTCAATAGCGCATCAGCCACATGAACAGGTATGCGTTGCTCTATCAGCAAGCGGCCAAATACGGTGGCAGCAAACAGAATAAGAAGCACACGTCCTGTTATCCACGTGGTTGTGGTGAGTGATTTCAGCACGGCTTTGAATTTCAATTCTTTATGAAGAACAAAGCCCACAAACAACGAGTAAAAAATCGCGACGACAGCAGATTCCGTCGGCGTGAATATCCCACTGTAAATCCCGCCGAGAATCAGAAACGGTGCGAGGATCGACCAGATACCTCGGCGAAGGGAGTTGTTAATGTCATCAGTGGACCACTTCTCCAAAAGCCCTTTGTATCCGCGACGTTTTGATATGACATAGTTGGTGATCAGCAGGGTCGACGCCATGATTAATCCGGGGATCACGCCCGCAATAAACAGCTTAGGAATCGACACCGTATCAAACTGTCCGTGAAGAGCGATAGCCTCTGGTGGCGCCATTAACCCCATAGCGGCGATACCAAAAATAACAATGGGAATAGAAGGCGGAATAATAATACCGAGTCCACCACTGGCCGCAGTGACCGCGGAGGCGTAGCTCGGCTCGTATTCCCGTTTCACCATGGCCGGAATCATCAACATGCCCACCGCTGCGGTGGTTGCTGGGCCTGAGCCTGAAATTGCGCCGAAGAATAGGCATGCAAAAACCGTTGCTGCGCCAAGACCGCCGGTCACAGGACCGGCCATGTTTTCGGCAATGTCTACCAGCCGTTTGGAAATACCAGACGCTTCCATGAGCGCACCAGCAAGCACAAACGACGGCAGCGCCATAAGCGGGAAGTTACCCACGGAGGTAAAGGCGATTTGTACGAGGGCGATGGGGTTTTTATCTAAAATCAAATAGGCTGCCATCGCTGCGCCAGCCAATGATACAGTAATGGGCGCACCGAGTATCAATAGTGCTAAGAAACCGCCAAATAAGATGAGCGTTAAATAGGCTTCCATGGCAATTTCCTCCTTGTTTTGTGGCTATGAGTGGGATTCACCGTTTTTGGCATCATTTTCATTTCTTTCACGCTGAAGTTTTCTGATTTCTTCTGCTTCAGGATCGTCATGCTCTACGCCTTTAATGCGGTCAATCATGTTCCAGAGAATCCGAATCGACATAAGGAAGAAAGCGATAGGTAAGATCAGATAGAAATACTTCATCGGAATACCTGTTGTTTGTGACTTCCAGAACAGGTTCATTTTATTGAAAACAAAGTCATAGCTCAGATACACAAAGTAGAGGTTAAACGCTATCCACAAGAGATCTGCGATGGTTTCGCACACGGTTTTTACCACGGGTGGGAAGAACTTAAAGTGAAAACTAACGCGATTGTGGGCAGACATTTTGGCGGCAACAACCGCACCTAAATACGTAAACCAAACGAACAGATACGTCGCGACCTCATCGCCCCACGGGATTGAGTATTGAAAGAATTGACGTAGCAGGATTTGAGAAAACAGAAGCGTGACAAACACGGCCAATAACAAACAACAGGTGTATTCCTCGATTCTGTTTAGGTGGCTTCGCACCCTAACGATCACAGACATGGCTTTCTCGAACTTCAAGTATTGAATAGTGACCCGCACCAAGAACGTGGTGCGGGTTGAGGTAGGCGTGCTCAGTTATCGACATCATTGTCGAACTGTCGTGACAGCATCATCAGCGTGTTTGGCTACTGATGCTCGCCAACGCAATTATCTGTCGAGCAGGTTTAAGGCGTTATCCAGCTTTTCTTTACCGCCAATGCTCTCGTAGAACTTCGGCCAAACCACTGTTGTAATGCTGTCGATCCATTCCTTTTCGTTGTTTGCAGGCTCTGTGATCTCCATACCTTTGGCTACAAGGTCTTTCTTGATGCGGTCTTCGGTGGCGAGTAAGAACTCATAACTGTGTTCAGTCGCGATTTGGCCTGCTTCCAAAATGGCGTTTTGAATCTCGGGAGATTGCTCCTGGAAAACGGCTTCGCTAATGATGAGAGGTTCAAGGGAGAAGATGTAGCGAATGTTAGTGACGTATTTTTGCACCTCGTTGAATTTCATTGCCGCGATGGTGATGTAGGGGTTGTCTTGTCCATCCACCACGCCTTGTTGAAGTCCAGTAAATGTTTCAGACCACGCCATGGGTGTTGGGTTCACGCCGAGTGCTTGATAAGACGCAATCATGATTTCATTGCGGGGTACGCGAATGACCATGCCTTTCAAATCTTCAGGTGTTCTGACCGGGCGCTTCGAATTGGTCAGCACACGAAAACCAGAATAGGCCCAACCGACAATGCGTACACCGGCATCGCGTAAGGTGTTGTCCACCAACTCTTTACCAATGTCGCCTTGCGTAAGAAGCTTTGCTTCCGCCGCAGACTGGATGACATAAGGCATGGTGAGCAAGCCAACTGTCGGAGAGAAAGGGGTGACGTTGTTGATCGCCAGTACAGAAAAATCCAATAAACCAATGGCTGCATTGTTTACTGTGTCTTGCTCTGTGCCGAGTTGCCCGTTGGGGAATAAATCGACAGTCACCTGACCGTTAGTCTTTTCATTGAGCGTTTTGGCGAAGGTTTCGCCGAGCTCCCATTGTGTGCCGCCTGCGGCGTCACCCAATGCCATTTTAAATGTCTTCGCCGCGAGTTGCGGAGAGAGAAATGCTACGCAAACTGCGGAGACGATTGCGAGTACATTGCGTCTAATAAGTTTCATGCTTACAACCTCTTGAGTGAATGAACTATCTTCATTTTTCTAGGGCGTTGCAGTCCGAAATATGTCGGGCTGATCTTACTATCTCTGTGTGTTCAGCTCTTTTGGGCCGCACTCATGGCGGTCTTTATGGCTGTGATTTTATTAGCGCAATAAATCGAAAAAATGTGTCTAAAAGTGATGTGTAACATCAGAATCAATGAAAAATAAATAACGAAATCCGTGTGCGTTTCTCGTCGCTCGCGACGCGCTAAATGATTTCGTCTTTTAGGTGATACCAACGATACAGAAACCGCTGACCCATTCGACGGAACGGGGCGAGGTATTCAGATTCGATGATGTTTTGAACGTTGGGATAGGGCAGTCGAGATTGAAAAATAGGCAAATTCAATTCGGACTTATCGCCTGCAATCCATTGGGCTAAACGCTTACCTGCTTGCGCGGAATACATCACGCCATTGCCGCCGTAACCGAGTGCATAGTAGATGCTTTCGTTTTCGTCCGGTTGAACGATTCTTGGCATCATGTCATGACTGACATCCACCCAGCCCCACCAGGAGTAATCCAATGTGATGCCTTTCAGTGCGGGAAACTTCCGCACCATATCGGCATAGAGTTTATTTTCGTATTGCTTCTGCGGTGCGTCAGCCCCGGTGATTGCACTACGTGAGCCAATTTGTAAGCGGTTATCGGGTAACAATCGATAGTAGTGTCGAAGCACCCGTGTGTCTGTCAGCACTTGGGTGGTTTTGAAGTTGCAGGCATCAATTTCGGCCGGTGTCAGCGGCCTTGTCACGATGGAATTGGACAAGATAGGCAGTAAGCGGTTTTTCACTTCCGCGTGCAAGCCCTGCGATGTGTAGCCACCTGTGGCTAAGCCGACCGATCGCGCTTTTACCACGCCGTTGGGCGTATTTAAATAGTGAATACCCTGCTGCGTTTTCCAGCTGGTGACGGGGCTGGAAGGGTGGACTTTCACACCTAACGCGCGCGCCTTCTTTAAGTAGCCGAACGCGAGCTTTGCTGGGTGAACGCCAATGCCTTCAGGCTCATGCATTGCACCTGCGGCTTCGCTGTCATTGACGAATTGATTCTTGAGGGTGTCGGCATCAATGATCTGTGCATCGTAATTGAAGGTATCACGAAGCAGTTTGGCTTCTTTCTCCAGCGAAGGCATCACTTTGCTGCGGTGCGCGATATAGAAATGGCCACCGGGCTGGGGGTCACAGTCAATGTCTTTGATCAGTGATTTAAAGGTTGCCATGCCATCCATGCACTCTTCATGCATTTTAATGGCGGTATCGACCCCCCAACGTTGGATCCATTGCGAGCGCTTCAATCGCCCTGATGCGCACTGGGCTTGTCCACCGTTTCGTGTACTGCAACCCCAACTGGTGCGGTTTGCTTCAAGCACGGTGGCTTTAATACCGTAGTTTTCAGCCAAAAAGATCGCCGCCGTTAAACCTGTAAAGCCAGAACCCACAATCACCACGTCGACATCCATGTCACCCATGACTGGGCCATCATCTTCCGGCGCAGGCCCCGCTGTACCTATCCAATATGTCGGGGCATATTCGCGGCCGCTCCCGGGTGTTTGATCAACAAGCGGGTCGTAAGCCGGGTCATAAGCGCGGGATGCTGGGGTAGCGAGAAAGGCATTCTCGGTGTCGACAGCTGGTTGTTTGGTGATGGCTGAATCCATGACTCGCTCCTTGTTCATTCTTCAGATAGAGGGCTTGGTTGGCTATTACTACCCGCCTACGTGTGATTGCTTACAACGCAGGGCGATCCTTTCTAAACGCATTTTTCACGAGGATCTTTCCGTCTTGCAGAGTGAAGACATCCACCATCCGCGCTTCGATACGGCTTCCATCGGGTTTCGTGGCGCAAAACGTCGATTCAGTGATGGCCTTATTCCCGTTCATTATTGTGTGTTCTGCATCCTTCCATGCGACATCTGGGAAGGTTTTCCACACTTGTTCAAAGGCCTCGCGCACGGCATCTTGACCCGAAATGGTGTTGCCTTGAAGGCCACTGCCTGCTGCGGTAAGAAAGACACAATCCGGCGCCATGAAGGACATGAGTGCATCGACATCATGGTTGTTCCATGCCGCTGAAAAAGCGTCAAGAAATTCAAGCGTCGTGGCGGCTTGTGTGTCTGGGGTCGCGACATTAGTCATGCTAAAACTCCTTTTTTAGAGAGGGTGAAATAACGTTTACCTAGCCAGAAAAAGCGTGTCGAGGCGATGCTGTGAGAGTCTATCGCTCTCGACGCGCTCTGTTGGTCTAAGCGTTACACGTAATCTTTGTACTTATCGAGGAAACGCACCGGCGTTGACAGTGCATCACGGCGGAACGGGTCGCCCAGCTCTTGGGTACACATGATTTCAATGACCGTGGTTTTGCCTTCGTTCATTTGTTTGTCGATGGCAGATTGAAGGGATGGCCCGACATCTTCTAGGCGATCAACCGTCACGCCCTCTGCACCCATTGCGCGGGCAATTTCAGCAAAGCTTTCGTTATCCAGCTCGCCAGCCACGAAGCGGCGGTTGTAGAAATCGACCTGATTTTTCTTCTCCGCGCCCCATTGGCGGTTATGGAACACAACGGCAGTCACGGGGATGTTATGACGCACACAGGTCATGGTTTCCATCAAGCTCATGCCCCACGCACCATCGCCCGCATAAGAAACGGCTGGGCGCTCTGGCGCTGCCATTTTCGCCCCAATGATGGTCGGGAAGGCGTAGCCACAGTTACCAAAGCTCATGGCTGCGAAGAAGCTGCGTGGTTTTTCAAAGCGCATATAGCTATTGGCAATGGAGTTGATGTTACCGATGTCGGTTGAGACCATAACGTCTTCAGGCATGGCTTTTTCAAGTTCACGCAGCACTTGGCGCGGGTGAAGGTATTCACCGCCAGAGAACGGCTTCTCTTTCGCGTTTTGATCAATCATGTCGAGGCTGAAGGCATCTTTTTCATGCGTCCACTCGTCCAATTCTTTTTCCCACGCATCCTGTTCTTGTTTCATCACCGCGATACGTTCTTCGGTATTGGCATCACAGGCGAGAGTGCGTCCGTTTAGGCGCTCAGTCAGTGCAATGGCAGCCGCTTTGGCATCGCCACAAATACCGACCGAAATCTTCTTCACAAGGCCAAGCATTTTGTGGTCAGCATCGATTTGAATGATCTTGGCGGTTTTCGGCCAGTAATCGAGACCATGTTGCGGCAAAGTGCCGAACGGCCCCAAGCGAGAGCCAAGTGCAATCACCACATCGGCTTGCGCTAAAAGTTTCATCGCCGCTTTTGACCCTTGGTAGCCGAGCGGGCCACACCAGTGTGGGTGAGAGGCGGGGAAGGAGTCATTGTGCAAATAGCTGTTTACGACGGGCGCGCCGAGGCGTTCTGCGAGCGCCTTACATTCTTCAAGGCCGTCAGCCATCACAACGCCACCACCAGAGATGATCACGGGGAATTTGGCTTCGGCAAGAATATCTGCCGCTTCATTCAAGCTGTTTTCACCGCCTGGGCCGCGATCAAGTCGCGCCGGTTTTGGAATCTCACAGGTCACCTCGCCGTAGAAGTAATCGCGAGGGATGTTCAATTGGGTTGGGCCCATTTCACTCATGGCGCGGTCAAAGCATCGGCCTGTGTATTCGGCCATGCGAGAAGGGTGTGTCACGTGGCCTTGGTATTTGGTGAATTCTTGGAACATGGGGAGTTGATTACATTCTTGAAAGCCACCGAGTCCCATGTTGGTGGTGCCTGTTTCGGGCGTCACGATAACAACAGGGCTGTGCGCCCAATATGCCGCTGCAATCGCCGTTACGCAGTTACTGATGCCAGGGCCGTTCTGGCCAATAACGACGCCATGATTGCCTGAAACGCGTGAGTACCCATCTGCCATGTGCGCGGCACCTTGCTCATGCACAACGGGGATCATGCGAATACCCGCTGGCGCAAAGATGTCCATGGCATCCATAAATGCAGAACCCATGATGCCGAACATGGTGGTGACATTGTTCGCCACTAAGGTTTCTACGAACGCCTCAGAAGGGGTCATCTTGGTTGGGCCCTCAACGACGGAACGCATCGCTTTCTCACTCATAGTTCTCTCCTTGAAAAATTTCGTTAAATGGAATTAAATGTTTCGTATAACGGAATGTTGATAAAAACTAGACGGAAGAAAACCTGTCGTCAACATAAAATTAACAAAGCGGAATGCTTTATTTTATTCGTCGGATTTTTGAGAAAATGCTGACGATGACATTCAGTGAGAGGGTATCGCTCCCTCTGTTGACGAAGAAAAGTACCTACTATCAATGGTTTTGCTGAGTGTGATTTTGGTGAAAAGTCGCAACGAGGGAGAAGAGAATGGAAGTGGAAAAGGGCGGGATGCCAGACATAGAGATTAGTGTTCGAGAAACGTTCGGTATCGACAGTCATCTGCGCGTGCCGGCTTATTCGACGACCAGTGAACTGGTTCCCGAGATTGATCCGAAATATGTCTTCGATCCGGAAGTGACATTGGCGATTTTGGCGGGGTTTTCACATAACCGACGAACGCTAGTGCAGGGCATGCACGGCACGGGGAAATCAACCCACATTGAGCAAGTGGCAGCGCGATTGAATTGGCCGTGTTTGCGGATAAACCTGGATGGCCATATCAGTCGGCTCGATCTGGTGGGGAAAGACACCTTGGTACTTCGAGACGGCAAGCAAGTGACAGAGTTTCAAGACGGTTTGTTGCCGTGGTCGGTGACGCGTCCGATAGCCCTTGTTTTAGATGAATATGATGCGGGTCGACCTGATGTGATGTTTGTCATTCAACGTTTGTTGGAGAAAGAGGGCAAGCTCACCTTGAGCGATAAAAACCGCGTACTGACACCACATATGGCTTTTCGCTTGTTCGCGACGGCGAACACCGTTGGGTTAGGCAATCTGCAAGGTTTGTATCACGGGACACACGCATTAAACCACGCGCAAGTAGATCGCTGGAACCTTGTGGTGACCTTGAATTATCTTGCGCCTGAACGCGAAGCGGCCATTGTATTATCTCGTGTGCCAGAAAAGAACACGGAGCAAGGGAGGCGACTGGTCGCACAAATGGTTGCCCTTGCAAATCTGACGCGTCATGCTTTTTCTAGCGGAGACATCTCCACCTTGATGTCGCCCAGAACGGTGATCATGTGGGCTGAAAACCATGTGCTTTTCCTTGATGTTCGCCTCGCGTTTCGTCTCACGTTTCTGAACAAATGTGATGAATCGGAATGGCCTGTGTTTAATGAGCTTTACCAGCGCTGTTTTGATGAAGAGCTTATCGCCCAAAGCGCACTGTTCAAATCCCAATCAACTGGCACAGGCACGTAAAGATGGAAGAGACTGATTCTTCAGCATTGCCGCGGTTTTCAGTTCTGAAACAGCGCATGCGTACACTGTCATCTGCTGCTTTGCGTGCGGAAGTGGGCGACAGGTCGTTGCACCTCAAAGCGGGTCAAGTGTATCGCGATACAACTTTCATACCTGTCTCGGCTTCTCATCTCCAAGCGCAAGATCTGGATACTGACTTTAAGGCTGAACGGGGGCGGATTGATGCTATCGCATCACGATTGGTGCTCAGTGATCCTGCGTTGCATCAGTCTCTCAAGCCCAATGACGCCATTGCGCGTATGCTCTCTGATGTGCTTGAGCAGTATCGAACTGAAGCCTTGTTCAGTGCCACCTCTCACATTGGCGTACAGCAAAATATTCGTTATCGATTTGATGCGTGGTGTGCGCTGTCAAAAAACTCGGGGTTAATGGAATCTCGGTTGGGGATTTTGCTCTTCACTGTCATTCAAATGGTGCGAACTCGTCTGTTTGCCTCGTCCATTGATGATGATTACGAAGACATGATTGAAGCGACGCGTGCTGGCATTGCGCCGATGATTGGCGAAAGTCTGTTGGGTCTTCGTCGATGTGCTTCCTCGCAGTCAGCATACGCCGCTCACGCCCTAAAGCTTGCGCAAACCATCGCTGACATGATCCATCAAAGCCAAGAAGAGAGCGACGAAGAATCTGATTCTGAACGTGTCATCAATGCGTTTGCGTTGCTGCTCGAAGACGAGGTCGCTTTGTCAGAAGATACAGTGATTGCGTCAGGGAAAAAAAGCACCGTATTTGAACAGCATAATGGTGAGTATCAGGTCTTTACGCGGGAATTCGATACGGAAGTGGATGCGTCGAGCTTAGTGCGTGCGGCACAACTTGACGAATTTCGTATCCAGATCGATAAGCAATTTCAAACCTTGGGTATTAATTGTCGCGACATTGCGCGAAAATTGGCGCGGTATCTCAGTCAACCTCAGCGAGATGGGTGGCAGTTTGGGGAGGAAGAAGGCCATATCGATGGTCGACGATTGGCACAAATTGTCTCGTCGCCGACGGAAACACGCTTGTTCATGAAAGAGCGACACGTCATCAAGCCCGACAGCATGGTCACCTTGCTGATTGATTGTTCTGGCTCCATGCGGCAACACATCGAGTACATTACATTGCTGGTGGATGGCTTGGTACGATCCCTTGGTTTAGCCGGTATTCCGAGTGAGGTGCTTGGTTTCACAACGAATGCATGGAATGGTGGCAAGTCTCACCAACAATGGTTGGCGAGGGGCAGACCCGCATTGCCGGGTCGGTTGAATGATGCTTGCCACTTGGTGTTTAAAGATGCTGATATGCATTGGCATCAGGGGCGAAAGAACATCGCTGCATTGATGAAAGCGGATCTTTTCCGCGAAGGCATTGATGGCGAGGCGGTTGAATGGGCATGTCAACGAATGCAAAGGCTTGATGTGTCTCGTCGTTTGTTACTCGTGCTATCAGACGGTTGCCCCATGGATACCGCAACGAATCTCATGAACGATGCGTTTTACCTCGATAATCATCTAACAAGCGTGATCGAGCAGCGAGAAAAGCGTGGAGATATCATCATGGGGCTTGGTATCGGGTTGGATCTAAGCCGTTACTACCGCAATAGCCTTGCCTTAGACATTGCTCAGCCTCTGCATCATCGTGTGTTTGTCGACATTGTGGCGCTAATAGCCACTTCGATTAAGCAGACGTCCCTCCATGCGTGAAAACGATAAAGGTGACCAAAGTGACTGCGTGTTGACCCTCATGTGTCGCTGTATGTTCAATTTGTGGCGTCCATATGAAGTTTTTTCAAGATTTTGGAGTGAAATGTTCTACTATTATGAATATGGTTGCAGCCATAGCAACTTTTAACAACTCCGTTTCAGTTTTTAACAGCGAAAGTTGTTATTTATTTCGATTTTGATATACAGAGAGATATACCCAAGCAACCTCTAATGCTTGGGTATATGCCGAGCGCTTTTAGAACGCTTGGGTATATACCGCAGAGGAAATCATAAGAATGAAGAACATAGAACAGCCTGATTTGGCGAAGGTAGATGGAGATACGCCAACATTGCGCTTGTTTGCTTTGTTGGAATTGATCGCTGGGAAGGATGAGTTTTTCTCTTTGCAAGGGTTAGCCGAAGAAACGGGCATTCCAAAACCGACACTTCACCGTATGCTGCAACAGTTAGAAAGTGCCGCCATTGTGCAGCGTGATGGCGATGAACGCCATTACAGCACTGGCACGCGTTTGCGCCGTTTAGCCGAAAATGTGTTACTGAATTCCACGACGCACAGTGCAAGACACCAAGTGCTCAACCAACTGCGAGAAGAAGTCGGGGAGAGTTGCAACCTGACGTCTTTGTCTGGTGGTGAGATTGTTTATGTGGATCGTGTAGAAACGGAAGCGCCGCTGCGTTTCCATTTGCATGCGGGGTCTCGTGTGCCTGTTCATTGTTCGGCAACGGGGAAACTGTTTCTCGCAAGCATGACGCCGTCACAGCGCCGTCGAATTCTGGATAACGTAGAGCTCAGCGCCTTCACCGAAAAAACACTCACAAACCTTGATGCGCTTGAAACTGAGTTAGAAAACGTGCGCTTGTGCGGCTATGCCATCGATAACGAAGAATTTCTGCCGGGGCTGCTCTGTGTGGCGGTCTTGGTCCCTTCTTCGCGAGGGCGCTCAAACCTTGCCGTCGCCATTCAAGCGCCGATCATGCGGTTGAAGGCAGAACAGGCATTACATTTCCTTCCAGCACTTCAACGAGCCTCACAAGCGTTGGCAAAAATCGAAGCGGACAGTTGGGGAAATGTCGACTGAGTGTTGAGCATGTTCAAAACACAATAAAAATGGCCCTGAATGGGCCATTTTTATGACTGAGCATGAGGCTTCGCCATGTCAACGAAGCAGAGAGTCAGCAAGCGAAAGCAATTTAGGCAAAGCGATACTGCTCGTCGAAGCAATGTCTCGTTGCTCATCCAATACCGCTTGTAGGATTTCTTTTGTGGTCAAAGGATTGGCTAAGACGACACGGAAAACGTTGGTGGCGCGTCTATCCCATTGACTTGGCGTTAAACAGGTGCGAGAAACAAAGGAGTATCCTGCTTCGCGCTGACGTTTTTGGATAAAGACGGTCAAGTCGTTGAGTCGCCTATGAAGGGCATCCACCTGCTCAGGAGAAGCAACCTTCAACGCGGCTTGAACCGACGGCGGCACATAGCGGTAGGTCATCAAACACAGCTCTGGGGCGCTCACCAATTCAAAATCACTCTGCGCTTCCACAAGGTCGGCAAAATACGCCGCTTTTTCAACGCTTTGATCAATCAAAAGCTCATAGCCTTGACGCCCGATAATGTTGAAACTGGCAAACAACAACATCGCCATACCACTGCGAGAGCCTTCCAGCGTGTGGCTGCCTAGGTCTTTTGAGCCCTTGCGCAAGATGTAATCAGCGTGGTGTTCAATGGCAGAAACCAGCGCAGGGTCTTTGAACAAGACCATGCCCGCGCCCATCGGCACATACAATTGCTTGTGTGCGTCAATGGTAACGGAATCAGCGCGTTCAATGCCTTTCAGTTTTGGTCGCTGGTTCTCTGACATCAAACTCGCGCCGCCCCACGCCGCATCAACGTGGAAATGAATGCCTTCACGTTCCGCGATGTCAGCCATTTTATCAAGTGGGTCGATGTTGCCTGTTTCTGTCGTACCAGCCACGCCCACAAGCGCGAAGGGCTTGATGTTTTTTGCGTTGAGTTCAGCGATTTTTTCGTTGAGCTTATCAATACAAATTCGGTTGTTTTCATCGGTTGGGATCGCCACCAAGGCCTCTCGACCAATGCCTAGCACATCTGCTGATTTCTTGAGTGAATAGTGACCACGTTCTGAAACCAGTATCACGAGATCGTCATAGCCATAATGGTGCATGGCGCGGAACAACCCTTCTTCTGCTATGCCCTTGAACTCGCCTTCAGGCTTGAGCGCGCTGTTTCTTGCCACCCATAGTGCGGTGATATTGGCAATGGTACCGCCGGAACAAAACGCGCCAAGCGAGTGTGCTGCACTGTGCATCCAGCTTTGGTAGAAATCATCGCTACGCTGGTAAATCAAGTTGTGCAGCATGCCGAGCACTTGTCGTTCAAGCGGTGTGAAGGCTTTTGAGGTTTCGATTTTTACCGTGTTCTGATTCAGCGCAATCATGATCTTTGAAAGCGGCATCAGGAAGTAAGGTAGTGCTGACGTCATATGGCCGATAAAGCGCGGTGACGACGTATGAACAGATTGCGCGACCAACTTTTCAAGCAAGAACTCAGTATGATCAGAAACAAAAGTGGGCGCATCAGGAATGGTTGGATTGTTAAAATCCTTTTCGATCTCTGTGAGGGAGCAATCTGTGGCGGCAATGTGGTCTTGTAAGAATCGATTGAGGTTCTGAGAGATGGCGTGCTCAATCTCGCCTAGGGTCGAATTCGGTGCTTCAGGCACGGTGAAAATGCGGTGGAGGCTTTCCAGTGTTGCTTCTGCCTGTTTAATCTTAACCATCCGGGTACTTTTCTGAAGATTGATGTGCATGATTTACACGATGTTTTCGCAAGATACAACATTGGATCTCGACAAAGCCAGACTGGCAACGCACATCGAGGCGTTATTGGGGTGTTTTGTGTACAAGCAGTGAGTTGAAAAGGCAGGGTGTATTCACCCTGCCTGATACTGAATTGCGTTGTTATGACTTATCGCAAGTCGCCTCAGCAAGGGATAACATTTCAGCGTTGTAAGTTTGAAGTGGCACTTCAATTTCTTTCGGGTTGCTTAACAAATCTGCAAGGGCAGAACGCAGGTCGTAATTCCCTTCATGCGCTTTACCTTGGCGGAAGGCGAAAACCGCTTTTGCAGATTCTGCCAGTTCGCCGGTCGAACCGCTCAACGCTTTCACATCTTCTTGTGAAAGGCTCAGCCATGATTCAACAGGGGCATCAAAATTTAGCTTGCTTGGATCGTTATCAAGGTAGTAGTCGAACGCTTTTTGATTAAAGGTGAAATGGTTACGGCGGCCTTCAAGAAACCATTTGGCAACTCTTTCCAGTTTTTGGTCTTTCTGAATGGTTAAATCAACCAAGCTTTCGTACCAAGAAATCGAGGCATCAACGTAATTGTGGTATTTCTCAGTGGCACACGCCACGTCCATGTCGTTGATGTCCTTCGCGACAGCAATTCCAGGTATCATAGTGGCTAAAAGAATCAGGGCTGAACGACGCATTACGCAAATCCTTTTTGGTAGAGTTATCGTCAATGAAGTTGCTGACGAATTTATTTTTATGGTTGCAATGGTAATGGTAGTGATAACTGATTGAAAACGAAAATTTCACGAATAGAAAGGTAATTGTCACAATCCATGTGATTTCACTGTAATCTCAGTAAGAATAGTTACTAGAGGAGAGAACAAGGGGAGTGGGGGTAACAATATATTTTTGCGCACCTTTTGTTTTCGCCGATTATCTAATGAATTTGCATCCATAAAAAACGCCTTTCTGTCGACCAGAAAGGCGTTTGTCGTTTGTATGACTACTGAGTGGGGAGGCGTTTTTCAGTGTCTTTGTCAAACAAGTGAATATTGTTCTCTGAAATGGTCAATGGCAGCGTGGCGTTGTCGTCCACTTTAACGTGGCCTTCAACGCGTAAGGTCATTTCATGTGTGGTACCCGCCAAGACGCCATAAATAAGGAGGTCAGCACCGAGTGACTCTGTGAGGGTCACTGTCATGCTGATCATCTTGTCATCGGGGTTTTCTGCAATTTGAAGATGTTCAGGGCGAAGACCAACAACCACATCTCTCACTGCTTTATTGGTGGTGGGTAAGGTTTCACCATTATCGAACGCAATTTGGTTGCCATCCAGTTTAGCGGGAATGATGTTCATTGATGGGCTGCCAATGAAGGTCGCGACGAACAGAGATTGGGGTTCGTCATACACCTCAAGCGGCGAGCCAATTTGTTCTACATCACCGCCATTAAGCACCACAAGGCGATCCGCCAATGTCATGGCTTCCACCTGATCGTGCGTCACATACACCGCAGTGGTGTTGAGGTTGCGTTGCAGCTTTTTGATTTCAAGGCGCATTTGAACGCGCAGTTTGGCATCGAGGTTCGATAGCGGTTCATCAAACAGAAACGCCTTAGGACGACGAACGATCGCGCGACCCATTGCAACGCGCTGACGTTGACCACCAGAGAGCTGAGAAGGGCGACGTTTCAGCAAGTGGTCGAGTTCGAGCATTTGCGCCACATCGTTGACCGTTTTTTCGATTTCGTCTTTGGGTACGCCTCGGTTACGCAAACCGTAGGCCATATTATTGAACACTGTCATGTGCGGATAGAGCGCGTAGTTCTGGAACACCATCGCGATATCACGCTCGCCGGGTTCGCGTTCATTGACGCGTTGTTCATCAATAGAAAGTGTCCCGCCTGAAATGGTTTCCAAGCCTGCAATCATGCGCAATAAGGTGGATTTTCCGCAGCCACTTGGCCCGACGAGCACAATCATTTCACCATCATTGATGGCGAGATCGACGCCATGAATTGCTTCAAACCCATTGGGGTACACTTTACTGATCTGATCGAGTGTTACTGTTGCCATTCACGCATCCTCTGTGTGAAAGTTTTCTATCTATCGGATAATTGGTGTTTATTTTTCTGTTTCGACAAGACCTTTCACGAAGAGTCTTTGCATACCAAGTACCACGAGTACGGGGGGCACCATTGCCATTAGGGTGGTTGCCATCACTCTGTTCCATTCCACTTCGCCATCGCCAACGGCCAACATCCGCTGGATACTCATGACGATGGTGTAGTAGTTGTCATCTGTTGTGATCAACAGTGGCCAAAGGTATTGGTTCCAACCGTAGATAAAGGTGATGACAAACAAGGCGGCAATGTTCGTGCGCGAGAGCGGAAGCAAAATATCAAAGAAGAATTTGATCGGGCCTGCGCCGTCAAGACGCGCCGCTTCGAGCAGTTCACCAGGCACGGTTAAGAAGAACTGGCGGAACAAGAAGGTGGCGGTTGCACTCGCTATTAAGGGAATGGTTAAGCCGGACATGGTGTTAAGCATGCTGAGATCCGCAATAACCTGAAACGTCGGCATGATCCGAACTTCTACGGGTAGCATCAGGGTCATGAAAATGACCCAAAACGCCAACATGCGTCCAGGGAAGCGGAAATACACCACGGCATAGGCTGACAAGATGGAAATTGACAGCTTGCCGAAGGCAATGCCTAGCGCCATTAAGGTCGAGTTCCACAGCATGCCCGCCACCGTGATATCAAGCTCACGTGATGTGCCTTCGGTGAAAACTTCAATGAAGACATCAAGGCCGCGATCACCAAACCACAGCGGTGTTATGCCACTGACGAACTCTTTACTGTCATGCGTCGCGGCGGTTAACGCCAACCACACTGGCAGTGCGACAATCAGCACGCCAGCAATCAGCACAAAGTGGCTGAAAAAGGTGAGTAGGGGTCGTCTTTCTACCATCAGTAAGCCACCTTCTTCTCAACGTAACGGAACTGAATCACGGTCAGAATACCCACCAAGATCATGAGTAGAACGGACTGTGCCGCAGAAGAACCTAAGTTCAAGCCAACAAAACCATCGGAGTAGACTTTGTACACCAAGGTGGTGGTGGAGCTGCCTGGACCGCCTTGCGTCATGGCATGTATAACGCCAAACGTGTCGAAGAAGGCGTAAACCAAGTTGATAACCAACAAGAAGAACGATGTGGGTGATAGTAATGGGAAAATGATGGTGAAGAAGCGTTTTGCTGGGCCTGCGCCATCAATGGCGCCCGCTTCAATCAATGAGCGTGGAATAGATTGAAGGCCTGCCAAGAAAAACAGGAAGTTGTAACTTATCTGCTTCCATGTGGCTGCGATAACCACCATGGTCATGCCGTGACTGTCATTGATGAAGGGGTTCCAATCCACCCCCATGGCAGAAAGTGCATGAGCAAGCACGCCAACAGTAGGGTTGAACATGAACAACCAAAGCACACCAGCAACCGCGGGTGCGACGGCGTACGGCCAGATCAGTAAGGTCTTATAAGTCGTTGCGCCTTTAATCACATGGTCTGCCATCACGGCCAGTAACAGTGACACACTGAGTGCGAGCACGGCAACGGCAAAACTGAAGAAGAGTGTGGTGCTAAAGGTTTCAAAGTACGAACTGTCTTCAAACAATTCAAAGAAATTGCTTAGGCCAACAAATTCAGTGTTTAAACCAAAAGGGTCTTCAAGCAAGGTTGATTGCCAAACTGCTTGTCCCGCAGGCCACAAAAAGAACACAAAGGTGATGATTAATTGTGGCGCGAGGAGCATGAGTGGCAGAAGGGTGTTTTGGAAAACGGGTTTGTTATCCATGAGCTATCTGCATCTCTTCCATGAAGGAGGGGGGCAAGCCCACCCTCCGTATGATTACTTTTTTTTGCCAACTAAGAACTGACGCTGTTATAAGTTCAACGTTCTGTTCGAGGATTACTTGTTTGCTTTCGCAAACTTGGCGAGCAAGACATTGCTACGCTGCACTGCCTTGTCTAAGGCTTCTTGCGCCGTTGCATCACCAGACCAAACGTTCTCAAGCTCTTCGTTGATCACGTCGCGGATCTGCACGAAGTTACCAAGACGGATGCCTTTTGATGCTGGCGTAGGTTCAACGGACGTCATCTGCGTGATGGCGACGTCAGTGCCAGGGTTTTTATCGTAGAAACCTTCTTTCTTACTTTGCTCGTAAGCGGCATGCGTGATCGGCAAGTAACCGGTGAATTGGTGCCAATCAGCTTGAATGTCACTGCTCGACATAAACTTGAAGAATTCAGCAACGCCTTCATAGTCCTTCTTGTCGTGGCCTTGCAGTACCCATAAGGTTGCGCCACCGATGATAGAGTTCTGAGGGTTTTTGATTTCAGATTCATAGTAAGGAAGCTGCGCGACGCCAAACTCGAAGCCGTCAACATTGCCTTTGATGCCAGCGTAAGACGCGGACGAGTTCATGTACATTGCACATTCACCGCTGTAGAAGAGGGGCGCGCTGTCTGAACGGCGGCCACCGTATTTAAACGTCCCGTCTTTCTGCCATTCAGCCAGTTGGTTAATATGTTTAACAAACGGTTTGTTGTTGATGAGCAGTTTTGCATCTGTGCTGCCAAAGCCATTGTCAGCAGTGGCAATCGGTTGGTTGTGGCGCGCACCGAAGTTTTCGATTTGAACCCAAGACTGCCAACCTGTGGTGAAACCACATGTTACGCCGTTGTCACGCAGCTTTTTCGCCACGTCACCCATTTCTTCCCAGGTTTTGGGTGGAGTGACACCGGCTTTCGCAAACAGATCTTTGTTGTAGTACAGCACTGGGGTTGAGCTGTTAAAAGGCATGGACAACATGTTGCCGTCGGTATCAGTGTAATAACCTGTTACTGATGACAGGTATTCTGATGAATCAAACGGAGTATCTGTGTCCTTCATCAATTCGTAGACAGGGTAGATCGCACCTTTCGCCGACATCATTGTGGCGGTGCCCACTTCAAATACTTGGACAATCTCGGGTTGCTGTTTGGCACGAAATGCAGCAACAGCGCCTGTCATGGTTTCTGTATAGTTACCCCCGAATTCAACTGCGAAGTGCGACACTCTCCAATATCAAGCAGCCAATA